>NZ_JBEZZF010000065.1:0-33288 GCF_040639055.1 Promicromonospora sp. NPDC023987
CCGAGGTCGGCACAGGCCTGGACCGACCTCGGTGCAAGGTGCCGACCTCGACGCGGCCGGGCGGGCCGGAGCGCCGTGCCTTCGCACGCAGCTCCGTCGGTGTGGCGCCGAAGACCTCGGCCACGGTGTCGTTGAACTGGCGGATCGAGCCGAACCCGGCGGCGAAGGCGACGTCGGCCAGGCGCAGGGAGGTGCCGACCAGGAGCGCACGCGCGGTCTGGGCACGCTGCGCGCGGGCCAGCGCGAGCGGGCCTGCCCCCAGCTGGCCGACCAGCAGCCGGTGCAGCTGTCGCTCGGAGTAGCCCAGCCGGGTCGCCAGGCCGGACACGCCCTCGCGGTCCACGACGCCGTCCGCCACGAGGCGCATCGCGCGGCCGGTGAGGTCACGGCGCAGGTCCCAGGCGGGGGTGCCGGGCGCGGCCTCTGGCAGGCAGCGCTTGCACGCACGGAAGCCGGCCTCGTGCGCGGCTGCCGAGGTCAGGTAGAACGACACGTTCTCGGCCTTCGGCGTGCGGGCAGGACAGGACGGCCGGCAGTAGATGCCGGTGGTCCGGACCGCCGTGTAGAACTGCCCGTCGAAGCGGGAGTCACGCGCGGCGATGGCGCGGTAGCGCTCGGTGAACGCTGGGTCGCTGAGCTCGACGTCGGTCATAGCCACCATCCTGCGCCCCGCCCGGACGCGTCGGCTAGCGGGATTCGGACACGGCGGTGGACGGTGTGGACCGTGCGCACAGGATCCCCGCGGTCCTCACCCTGTGGATACATAGCGCCCGCGACGCGGACTCCGCCAAGATGGCGGGCATGCCAGCGACCTGGGCCGGCGACGTCGTCGCCCGCCTTACCGACACCACGAGGTGTCCCTCCTGCGGGGAACACCTCGCAGCCATCGTCTGCTCCGCCTGCGGGCTGAACGTCTCCGGGCGACGTGCGCAGGAGGTGTGGCGCCTGTCCCTCTCCGCGGCGGACACCCTCCGGGAGCGGGACGAGGTCATCGACGCGATGCGGCGGGCGCAGGCGGTGGTGACCGGCGGGGGGACCGGCGCGGGCCCGCGGACGCCGGACAGCCAGGCCCGTCCGGTGCGCGCGGATAGCGGCCTGCCGACACCAGCCTCGCGGGCGGCAGCGACGCAGCCCGCTCCGGCTTCGACGACGACGCCGTCCGCTCCGACGCCGCTGGCTCCTGCCCCGGCGACACCCCCGGCCCCGGCGTCGAGACCGGCTCAGGCACCGACGTCGTCGGCCCCGAACCCTCCGGCCTTCGTGCCGCCGCCCGGCGGAGCGGACGCGGCACGGCCGCCCGCCCGGGAGGTCGCACGCCCCTCCGCACCGCCCGTCGCAGTCCGCCAGGAGAAGGCCGCTCGGCGTCCGTCCGGTCCGGGCGTCTCCCTGCAGCCGATCCTCGCGGGCGCCGGGGCCACGCTGCTGGCGGTCTCGGCTGTGGTGTTCGTGTTCTTCACGTTCGGCGACAACCTGCTGCTGCGCGCCGTCGTCACCGGGATCGTCACCGTCGCGGCGGTGACCGTCGGCGCCCTGTTGCGGCGGGCCGGGCTGCGCACGACGAGCGAGGCCGTGGCAGCTCTCGCGGTGGTCCTCGCATGGGTCGACGTCGAGCTCGGTCTGCAGGCGGGCCTGCTCGGACAGCTCGACCCCGCGATGGCGCGGGCCGTGGTGCTCGCGGTGCTGGCCCCCGGGTTCGTCGTGCTCGGGTCCTGGCTGCGGGTGCGGTCCTGGGTGTCCGCGGGGCTGCTGTCGGCGCCGGTGGTGCCGGTGCTGGTCGCGGCGGGCCTGCCCTGGTCGACGTGGTCGGTGTGGTGGTGGGTGCTCGTGCTGATGCTGGTCGGCGTCGTGGCGTGGGCGGCGATGCGGACGGCGCCCCTGATCGAGAAGCGGTCCGGTACGCGGCTCGGCACCGAGACGGCGGTGCTGCGGAGGGTGCGGGCCGCCGGGCCGCCGTTCGCCCTGCTCACGGCGCTCGGAGCCGAGGCGCTCGGGGCCGAGACGCTGCCGTTCACGGCGATGGGGGCGACGGCGGTCCTGTGGTCCGGGGTGGTGACTTGCACGCTGGTGCTCGGGTCCTGGCTTCGGGTGCGGTCCTGGACGTCGACGGGCCTGGTGTCGGCACCGGTCGTGCCGCTGCTCATCGTGCTCAGCCTCCCGGCGGCCGCGGGGTCCGTTGGGTGGTGGGTGCTCGCTCTGGTGCTGGTCGCGGTCGTGGCATGGGCGGCGATGCGGCTGCTCCCGGCGTTCGCCCGCCGGCTGGGTGGCACCGCGACCTTCGCGCTCGAGACGGGGGTGCTGGAGGTGCTGCGAGCCGCTGGGCCGCCCCTCGCGCTGCTCGTCTCGCTGGGCGCCCAGGCGGCGCCGCCACTGACGCGCCTGGGTGCGACGACAGCGCTGTGGTCGGCGGTGGTCCTGTTCTCGGCGGTGCTCGGCTACCGCCTCCGGGTGCGCGCCTGGGTGACGACCGCCCTGCTCGCCGCACCGGTGGTGCCGGTGCTGGTGGTGCTCAGCGTGCCCGGATCAGCATGGTCGATGTGGCGGTGGGTCCTTGCGCTGACGCTGGTCGCTCTCATCGGCTGGGTGGCCGGACGAGCCGTTCCGGCGCTCGCGGATCGGTTCGGTACGTCGTTCGCCGTCGAGGAGAGGACGCTGCGCGCCGTGCGGGCGGCCGGATTCCCGCTCGCGCTGGCGGCGTCCTGCGTGGCTGAGCCGGTGCTGTCGCTCACCGGCCTGGCTGTGACGACGCTGCTGTGGTCGGCCCTGGTGGTGCTCTCGGCGCTGCTCGGCTACGGCCTGCGGGTGCGCTCCTGGTCATCGGTCGCGGTACTCGCCGCGCCGGTGGTGCCGGTGCTGGTCGCGCTGAGCCTGCCCGAGTCGGTGTGGTCGGCGTGGCGGTGGGTTCTCGCGCTGGTGCTGGTCGCAGTCGTGGCGTGGACCGCGCTGCGCCTGCTCCCGACGTTCGACCGGCGGCTCGATCCCCGCGGTGAACCGCTGTTCCTCGTCGAGGCGGGAATACTGCGGGTCGCGCGGGCGGCCGGGCTGCCGGTCGCCCTCGTGGCGTCGGTCCTGGCGGCCTTCGCCGCACCGGTAGCGCCGTTGACCCCGGAGTGGACCACCGTCGCCCTGTGGTCGGCAGTGGTGGTCACCGGCCTGGTGCTCGGTCATGCGCTGCGGGTGCGGGCGTGGTCGTCCGCCGGAGTGCTTGCGGCGCCCGCCATCCCGCTGTTGCTGCTCGGCGCCGCGGAGCTGCCCGACGGCTCGTGGCTGCCCACGGTGGCGGTCCTCGCCGCAGTGCTCACCACGCTCCTCGCGCGTGCCGTCGGCGGCGTCTCCGGACCGCGCATCGGGTCCGGGCTGCGGGCGGAGACCACCGGGCTCGACATCGTGGCCATCGTGGGGATGCCGGTCGCCGTGCTCCTGTCGTTCGGGGTCCGGCAGCCGGACTCGCTGCCAGGCCTCGGCGGCACCGCGGTGCTCGTGGCGCTGGCCGCGGTGACCGTGGCGGTCCTGCGGCGGGTCACCCACCACCGGCACTGGACCGTCCTCGGCGGCGTGCTCGCCGTCGCCGCTGGTGGCCTGCTGGGTGGGGTCGGCGAATGGTCGGGAGTGGGCTGGGTTCCGTTCGGTGCGGCGTGCGTGTGGGCGGCGCTCGCGCTCCTGACCGCTCCGCGCCTGCTTGCGGCGACCCGCCTCGGTTCCGTCCGCGGGGCGCTGCACCCGCGCACCCGGGACGACCTGTTGCTGAGCGGCTGGATCGCCGTCGCCGCCGCCGCGGTGCCCGCCTTGATGCTGGTCCCGGTACGCGCGACGGACGCATGGGTCGCGGCCTGGTCCACGCCAGGTGCCGGGTGGACCCCGCCCACCGGGGCGCTGGTCAGCCCCGCGCCGGTCGGTTCGACGGTCGGGGAGGCCGAGGCCCTGGTGAGCCTGAACCTCCCCTGGGCGCACCTGGGGACGGTCGCTCTCGCGGTCGTCACGCTGCTGGCGGCCAGGCTCGCCCGACGCGGACGGCGGGTCGAGGCTGTCGTGGCCCCGATGGTAGTGCTGCTCACCGTGATCGGCATCGCGCTCGACCCGCGCCTTCTCACCGCGGCCTCCCTGGGTGCCCTGACCCTGCTCGCGTTCGTGCTCGTCGCGGCGACAGCGGACCGGACGGCTGCCTGGCGTGGGCTGCGTCCTGCTGTCACGGCCGTGCACGGCGCGACCAGGGCGCTGGTCCGCGCGTCGGGGCGCCTCCGCGCGATCGGCGGGACGAGGGTCACCGGTGCCGACCTGCGTCTCGCCCGCGCCACCGCGCTCACCGGCGTCTTCATCGCGACCGGGATGCTGCTCGTCCTCTCCTGGGCCTCGCGCCCGACGGCCGCCGCGGGCGCCCTCGCCGTCTGTGCACTGCTGCTGTCGCTGCGTGGCGTGCTGCGGCCAGCGACCCATCCCTGGCTGGTGGGTGCCGGGTACGTCTACCCGCTGGCCGTGCTGGGCGTCGTGCTCGCGTGGCTCGACCTGTCCACGGTCGCGGCGATCTGCACGGTCTCGGCGGTCGCTTCGCTGGTGACGATCGCGGTGACGCTCGGGGCACGCACCTCGCGGGCCGAGTGGTACGTGGTGCTCTGCGTGACCGCCGGGCCGTTCGCTGCTGGTGTGGTCACCGTGGTGTTCGAACGCACCTGGTGGTCGGCGGGCGCCGCTGCGGCCATGCTGGCTCTCGAGCTGGTGCTCCTGCTCACCGCCCGTGCGGGCCTGTCGGGCGTGCTCCGGTCGGGAGCGGCGTTCCTCCTGCTGCCGACGGCGTCCGTCATGGTCACCAGTGCGGGCGCCATGATCCTGGAGGTCTCGGGATCGCCGTACGTCCTGCCTGCCACCGCCCTGGTCGTCTCGGCGGTCGCGGGCGGGGCGGCCAGGGTGGCGGAACGGATCGCCGCACGGGTGCCCGACGGCGGGCCCGGGCTCGCCGCTGGCGTGCACCGGAGCCTGGAACGGTCCGCGCTGCTCACGGGAGCCATCACGATCCTTCTCGCCTACGCCCGGCCGGCAGCAGGGCCGGACGTCGCGGTAGCCGTGCTGCTGCTCCTCATGGCCGGTACGGCGCTCGTCGCTCGCGAGCCCGGGCGCCGGCGCGTCTGGCTCCTCGTCGTCGCGCTGGGCCTCGCCGCGTTGTGGACGGCGCTGGCCGGCGGCGACGTGATGCTGATCGAGGCCTACACGCTCCCGCCCGCGCTGGGCGCGATCGCGGTGGGCGTGCTCCTGGCCTGGCGTCTGGGACGCGCTGGGGCGGACGTCGAGGGAGGGGACCAGCCGGCAGTGGCCGGCCGCGCGCCGGCAAATGCGGTGACGCATGCCTGGCGCCTTGCCGCGGTCGGTGCGGGGCTCGCCGTGGTGCCGAGCCTCCTGGTCCACCTGACCCGGACCGAGCCTGCCGACTGGCGCGCGTTCGCCCTCATGGGCGGTGCGGTGCTCGCTCTCGGGGCGGCGTACGCCCTGGGGCTGGCGGCCGTGCGCGAGCGGTTCGCCGTCCTGCGCGAACCGTGGACGCACCCGGCGCGGCGGGGGCTGGTGGCGGTGGCGGCGCTGGCCGCCCTCGGCGGAGTCATCGAGTCCCTTCAGGTCGCGCGGGAGCCGGTGTCGTGGCTGGGGTTCGGCCGGGAAGCTTCGCCGGCCCTGCCCCGCCTGACGTGGTACGACGGCGCCCCGCTCGGTGCGACCGTCGAGGCAGGCTGGGTGTTCGCGGTGGGTCTCGGCTGGGCACTCCTCGCCGGAGTGCTGCTGATCGCTGCGGCAGCGGTGGCCAGGCATGCGGCGGACGGTCGGCCGTCACCGTGGCTCGACCGCTGGGGCATGGCGCCTGGCCTCGTGCTCGCGACGCTCGGCGCGGTGGCGAACACCCGACCGGTGTGGGTGTCGATCGTGTCGCTCCTCGTGCTGGAGCTCGTGCTGCTCGCGGTGCTCGTCCTGGTCACGCGGCGGGCGGGGCGGCCGGGCCTCGGCGCACCGCCGTGGTTGGTCTGGCTCTGCGCCACGGCCGTCGCGATCGCCGCCTGGTCGCCGCGGGAGCTGCGGGTCGAGGCGTTCTCGGTGATGCTGGGTGCCGGCCTGATCTGGTCGGGTGCGGCTGCTCTGCGCCGCTGGGTCGCGGCGGGCGAGCCGGAGGGCGCCACGGGCACCCTCATGACCTGGCCGGTCGGCTATCACGGCTCCTGGCGCACCATCGGCTGGGGTATCGCGGCCCTGGTCGGTCCGTCGGTGCTGTCCACCGTCACCGACCCGCTGACGATCCGCGCGTCCTGGGTGGTGCTGGCCGCGCTGGCAGCGGTCCTCGTCGGGTCACGTCTGCGTCTGTCGGCGCCGTTCTGGATCGGCGTGTGGACCCTGGCCGTCGAGGTCGTCATCGTGTTCGCCAAGCTGGGCGTCGGCGTCTCACCGCTGCCGTGGATCCTCACGCTCGTCCCTGCCGCCGTCGTGCTGCTCATCATCGCGACGCTCGACGAACGGAGGACAGCTGCCTCCGGCGGCACGGCGGCCTACCTGCGTGACCTGCGCTGACGTCCGCTGCTCGGCTGGTCGGCAGACCAGCCGGGCACCCGGCGGCGGCCCTGCCCGCCGTCAGACCTTCGCGTCCAGCCAGTCCAGCACCGTGGACAGGTACTTCTCCCTGGCCTGTCTCGGGGACAGCGCCAGGTCGTGGGTGCCGCCCTCGATGACCGCTACGTCGACAGCGGCGCCCACCTGCGGTGCACGCGCATGCATGTGCGCGACGTCGAGGATCGCGTCCGTGCTGAGCATGACCGCGGCGGCCCCGCCGTCGGGCCCCGTTGTGTCGCTGGTGCACAGGAGGGTGGGGCACCGCACGGTGAGCCCACGCGCCAGCCTGCGGTGGCCGCGCCGGATCGAGGCGAGCCACCCTGCCCGGACGGGGAAGCCGGCGTACGGCTTCCACCGCAGGTCGTACTCCCACTCGCCGCCCGTGGCGCGGTGCAGGGCGCGGCCGTAGTCCTCGTCGAGATGGGTCAGGACCGTGCGCGGTGCTATCCGCCCGAGCAGGTACACCAGCTGGGTGACCAGGGTCCGGTCCGACCAGCTGCCCCGCAGGTCGAACCAGGGGCTGTTCAGCACCAGGGCCGTCACCCGGTCCGGGCGCGCGTTCGCGTACATCGAGGTGATGAGCCCGCCCATCGAGTGCCCCAGGAGCACCAGCCCGCTGTGGCCGTCCGCGGCGATCGCCTCGGCGGCGGCGTCCAGGTCCTGCTGATAGAGCCGCAGGCTGCTGACCATGTTGGCGTCGGCGCCCGCCGCGGTCCACGCCTCGATGGAGCGCCCGTAGCCACGCAGGTCGATCGCGTAGAACGGGTAGCCCCGCCCGGCGATCGCCTCGGCCACGTGCCGCTGGAAGAAGTAGTCCGTGTACCCGTGCACGTACAGCACGGGCGGCCGCCCTCCGTCGGGACGGTCCTCGGGCGTGTAGCGGACGAGCGTCGCCTCGGAGCTGTCGTCCTCGGCGGGAGGGCGTCGCCGCGCTGCGGGAACCCGCAGTGACCCCGAGGGCCCCTGCAGTCGCAAGGTGCGGGCCTCGAAGCCTGCGCCCAGCACGTCCTCGCCCCACTCGTTCCCGCTGTCGTCCATGTCGCTCCTGTGCGTCATGCCTGCTTCTGGTCGGCCTGGCGTCTGCGCTGCCGTCTGCGCTGCCGTCGGCTGACGATATAGGTAAGGAGCCCGCCGATGATGAGTATCAGGAAGGCGGCGAGGCTGATCGGCGCGCCCCAGTCGGAGATGATGCCCTCGGCGGGGTGGCCCTCGGGCGTGGGAGTCGTCCCGACGGCCGGCAGGGCGACGACGACCGTGCCGGCGAGGGCCCTGGCCCTGACGACCAGGACGGCAGAGCCTCTTCGCGCCACCTGTGTTCTCACCCGTCCAGTCTGCCTGATGCGGGTCAGGGTCAGTATCCCGGAGGGAAGCTCGGCGGCCGGCTCGGATCCGGAGGAGTGGCCTGCTCCTGCGCGTGCGGGTGTGCCGGGCCGTACGGGGTCTGGCCGGTGCCGTACGGCTGCGGCGCTGCGCCGTGCTGTTGCGGCGCAGGCTGTGCCAGGCCGGCCTCGGGCGCGTGCTGCTGCCGCCCATGCTGATGCGGGTTCGGCGGTCCGGCAGCCGGCTCCGGCCGGCGGTCGCGCACGCGCAGCATGGCCTGCCACACGATGACGCCGATGAGCAGCAGGATGATCAGCCCGCTCAGGCCGAGCACCAGGATCATCCACTCCGGGACGACGGGCAGGGTGACCACCTCGGAGGCCCCGACCGCCTCGTCGTCGGTCCTGTCCGCCGCGGCCACGGCGGAACCCCGCGCGCTGATCTCGACGGCTTCGCCGACCGTCGGCTCCCAGCGCACCGAGTTGCCGTCGATGGTCCCGTTCGAGTCCGTCACCTTGCCTGGGAACGTGATGTCGACGGTGACGCTCAGGTCGTCGACGGACGCGCCGCCGCGGCTCCCGAGTCCTTGTTCGGTGAGGTCGAGCGTGCCGGACACCACGTAGTCGTCACCCTCGCGGACCACCTTGATGGGCCAGCCCACCCGGGCGCCGACGTCGGCGGTCTTCGTCTCGGGGTAGACGTACCGCGTGCCGGTGTAGCCGTCCTGTTGGAAGTCCTCGGTGCGGTCCGCGTCCTGTGCCGGGTCTCCCTTGCCCTCGGTGAGCGTGTCGATGACGTCGTCGGGCGACTGCCCGGTCTGGTCGAGGTACCTGTCCTCGATCGCGAGCACCACGCTCGACACCGCCGTGTCGTCCGGCTTCAGCTCCACCTCGACACCCATGCGCACGCACCCGGACAGAGTCAGGGTCAGTACGGCGAGGGTGGCGACTGCCACGAGGCGGGAGCGGAGCACTGAGACAGCATGCCGGTCGTCCCCCGGTATCGAAAAGCCTGATTGAGGGGAGTTGTCCCCATGGGCGGGACGCCAGGTAGCAGGTAGGGCTGTGGCGGTGCGGTTCTCAGCCGGCTACGGCAGGGGCGGTGGCCTCGGCGCGCGTGCGTGCTGCCAGCATCCGCTCCCGGCGCAGCGCCGGCAGGAAGCAGGCCGCGCCGAGGGTGCTGAACACACCGGCGAGCACCATCGCCGCGGAGGTGGACAGCACGTCCGCCGTCCAGCCGAGGACCGGCCCGGCCAGGGAGAACGACGCGAACGCGACCATCGAGGCCATCGACAGGACCGTCGAGCGGTTCCGGGACTCTGCCTCGCGGTGCAGCAGCGACTGGTACGCGGGCCCGCAGGCGCCGTGCAACCCGTACGTCACGAGGTAGGCGGCGACCAGGCCGACCGGACCGAGCGCCAGACCCATCCAGACGGCTCCGAGCCCGTTGAGCACACGGGCCAGGATCGCCGTGCGGGCGACGCCGAGGCGGGGCGTGGCCAGGCCGGTCAGCGCCGCACCGCCGGCGAACACCGCCCACCCTGCCGCCGCGGCCGGGCCGGCCACGGTGGCACCGGCCGCGGTGCCGCCCAGCATCTCGGAGAGCCGGATCGGCTGGAACGTCTCGAACACCACCATGCCGACGCTCCAGAACACTTCCACGAGGAGCAGCCAGCGCAGCACCCGGTTGTCGCGTGCGAGGCGCAGCCCGTCACGGATGACGCCGGGCGCCTGGCGCGCGGACCGCAGCAACCGGCCCGCCGCCCGCGTGCTCTCCCGGCCCGACGGCGGTAGGGCGGGCGCCGCACCAGGGCCGCCCGCGCCTGCGTCGTCGGGCACCGGAGCTGTGGCACGGGGTGCCTCCCGGACGAGGACCGTCACGGCGACCAGGTGCGCCAGCGCGAGGGCGGCGTACACCGCGTAGGGGAACGCGAGCGCGGACCATGCGCCGAACGGGTGCCACCAGACGAGCCCGCCCGAGACGAGGGCGCCGGCGGCTATCGACACACCCAGCACCGTGCCGTGCGCGGCCAACGGCCGGTCGACGTCGGCGCCGGGCTCGGTGGCGTGCACGGTGTCGACGAACCAGGCCTCCAGCGGCCCGGAGTCGAGCGCCCTGAACGCCCCCGTGACCGCCGCCGCCAGGGCAAATGCCCAGAAGGTCTGCGCGGTGAGGAACAGGACGGCCGCCGCCACCTGCAGCACGGCCGCCACGACGAGCAGCGGGCGACGCCCGATGGAGTCGGCGAGGCCGCTGGTGGGCAGCTCCAGGAAGAACACGGTGAGTCCCGTGATGGACAGCGCCGTCAAGGCCTGCGTGACCGAGAGCCCGCGCTCGAGCGGGAGCAGCGTGGTTACGGTCACGACCAGCCCGACGGGAAACCATCGGGTCGCGGTCAGCACCAGGAAGACCTGGCGGGCCCGGGCCGGCGTCAGGGGAGTCACGGCTGGTCCGTTCCGTGGTTGTTGTCGGTGGTGGTGCCCGGGACGTCGTCCGGGTCGAGTGGGAACGCGGCTTGCCAGAAGGTCACGCGGCGTGCGTCGGGCCCGGTCCCGGCCTCGCGGTAGCGCTCGAGCACCTCGTCGAGCTCCCGGTGCAGCTCCTTGAGCTGCTCGGCGTTCACGGTCACCCAGGCGTCGCCCTGGCCCGTCACGTCCTGCCACTCGCGCGGCCAGGACTCGGCGACATCGAGCCAGTGACCGAACTCGGTGCTGAACAGGCGCAGGTAGTCACGCTCCAGCCAGCCGAGCGCGGTGGCGGCGTCCTCGTCGTGGACCAGCTCCGAGCGTTCCCAGCTGTGCGACTTCGTGGCCGCACGCCACAGGCGCTGCTTGCCCGACCCCTCGCCGGTGTCCGCGACCAGTCCGACGGACTCGAGCTTCCGCAGGTGGTAGCTGGTGGCGCCGGTGTTGGTGCTCAGCTCCGTCGCCAGCGTGGTCGCCGTCGCCGGACCACCGCGCCGCAGGGCGCTGAGCAGGCGCGAGCGCAGCGGGTGGGCGAGGACCTTGACGGCCTCGGGGGTGAGCCGGAAGTTGTCCTGTGGTGTGGCCATGCGTGCACACTACCCATGCACAAGTCCTATGCACAATAGTTGTGCACGAATATTGTGCACCGATCGTCTTTGTCGGTTGGTTGCTCGGCGGGGTGTCCGAACCGCAGGTCCGGAGTGGTTGGCCGCAGTGATGGGGTGCCGAACCGCAACCTGTGAGTCCGCCGACCAACCCACCGGCGTCGAGCCGCAACCTGTGAGTCCGCCGGCCGGCCGCCCGGCGTCGAGCCGCAAGTTGGTCGTCGTTCTACGCGCCGAGCCGCAATGTTCGAGTCGATGTGAGGGCTCGTTGACGTGTTCGCTGCACTTCGGCACGCCGGACCACGTTCAGGTTGCGGTTCGACGCCGGTGGGTTGGCCGGCGGACTCGTACCTTGCGGTTCGACGCTGGTCGACGGACCGGGCGGACTCGCAGGTTGCGGTTCGGCGCCGGTCGGCAGACCGCCGGACTCTCGACCCGCGGTTCGACGTCCCGGCGCCGAGCCCCGCCAGAACAGCAGGATCAGAACAGCACGATCAGAACAGCACGATCAGAACAGCATGAACAGCGCCGTTCCGCCGCCCGCGATCACCACGAGCACGCGGAACACGACGGGCGACATCTTGCGTCCGAGTCGTGCTCCGACGTACCCGCCCACCACGGAGCCGGCGGCCAGCAGCCCGATCGCCAGCCAGTCCAGGTCGGCGACCAGCACGAAGATGACGGTGGCCACGACGTTCGCGGCCAGGACCGCCAGCGTTTTGAGCGCGTTCACGATCCGCACCGGGAAGTCGGTCCCGAGCCCGAGCACCGCGGCCATCATGACGCCGGAGCCGGCTCCGAAGTAGCCGCCGTACGTGCCCGTGAGGACGGCGAACACCACGGTCGCCGGCGACATCTCGTGGCGCAGGCGGGTCGGCTCGTTGCGGGTGCGGCGCAGCCAGCGGCTGATCCACGGCTGCGCGCCGACGAGCAGGCAGGAGAGCAGGATCAGCCACGGCACGACCGCCTCGAACACGCCGGGCGGGAGCGCGAGCAGCAGGATCGCGCCGCCGACGGACCCGACCCCGCAGGCGGCGAGCACGACCAGGACCGTGCGGGGGTGCTCGCGCAGCTCCTGGCGGTATCCGACCGCGCCGCTCAGTGCTCCGGGGACGAGGCCGACCGTGTTCGACGCGTTGGCGACGACGGGCGGCAGGCCGATGGCGAGCAGCACGGGGAAGCTGAGGAGCGACGCGACGCCGACCGTCGAGGTGAGGATCCCTGCCCCGAGGCCGGCGCCGAGGACGGCGAGCTGTTCCCAGCCGGTCACCGTTCCTCGTCCCGCAGGAGGGCCACGTCGCTCACCATCTCGACGTGGGCGTGCATGGCGTCCGCCGCGGCCTCGGGCTTGCCCGCCCGGATGGCGTCCGCGATGGCGCGGTGCCCGTTGAGAGAGTTGCGGGGGCGGCCGGGCTGCGAGAGCGACTCGATGCGGCTCTCCCGGATCAGGCTCGCGATCTCCCGCATGGTCTGGGCAAGGAGGTCGGAGTGCGCGGCGGCGGTGACCGCCGCGTGGAACTGCTCGTCGGCGTCGACGCCCCGGTCCCCGTGTGTGATGGCCGCCTCCATCGTGTCCAGGGCCGCGTCGATCGCCCGGAGGTCGTCCTCCGTACGGCGCTGTGCGGCCAGGGCGGCGATCTTGGTCTCGAGCGCGTCCCGGATGTCGATGATCTCGGGCATCCGGTCGGCGTGCGCGCGGATCGCCTCGACGATGCGGCTCTCGCTGTGCTTGCCGGTCAGCACGGTGCCGTCCCCGTGCCGCACCACGACCACGCCGACCACCTCGAGCGCGACGAGGGCCTGGCTGAGGGTCGCCCGGCTGACGCCGAGCCGCGAGGCGAGCTCGCGCTCGGGCGGCAGCCGGTCGCCGGCCTTGAGCCCGTTCTGCCGGATCCAGGTGGTGATCTGCTCTGCCACCTGCTCGTAGAGGCGGGTACGGGCCAGCGGGGCCGGCGGTTCGGCGGAAGCCTTGGAGGTCACCTGCCGAGAATACTTGACAGATGGAGCAGTGGACTATTGGCTAGGCCACTGATCCATCGTGTCTCGTCGGTCAAAGGTGTCCGCCACGATGGGAAGAGGAGTTCTCATGGGTCCTGAGTGGATAGCGATCATCGCGCTCGTCGCGTTGTTCGTCGTCGGGACAGTCCTACCCATCAACATGGGCGCGCTCGCCTACGTCGCGGCATGGATCGTCGGCGTCTTCGCGCTGGGCATGGACGACGGCGACGTGCTCGGCGGGATCAGTGCCAGCCTCGTGCTGACGCTCATCGGCGTCACCTACCTGTTCGCCATAGCCAAGAACAACGGCACGGTCGATCTCATCGTCGCGCAATCGATCAAGATGGTCGGCGGCCGGGTGGCGCTGATCCCCTGGGTCATGTTCGCCGTCACGGCGGTGCTGACCGCCATCGGTGCGGCCAGCCCCGCGGCGTGCGCCATCATCGGCCCGGTGGCGCTCGGCTTCGCCCGTCGTTACAAGATCAACCCGCTCATGATGGGCATGTTCGTGGTGCACGGCGCCCAGGGCGGCGGGTTCTCCCCGATCAGCATCTACGGAACCATCACCAACTCGATCATGTCCGACGTCGGCTACGAGGGCACCGAGATGGCCGTGTTCATCGCGTCGCTCGGGTTCAACCTGGCGATGGCCGTCATCCTGTTCTTCGCGCTCGGCGGGCGTCGCCTGATGAGCGAGCGGGTCGACCCCGCGGACGCTGCCGACCACGCCGCCGACCGCAACGTCGACGACCTGAACCCGGGCGGAGCGCCGGCGCCCGCCGGTGGCCAGGGTGCCGTCGCGACCGTCAAGCGGACCGTCGGCGTGCGCCGCGACCACGTGCTGACGCTCGTCGCCTTCGCAGCGGTCGCCGTGACGGCCCTCGCGTACGACCAGAACATCGGCTTCGTCTCGATCACGGCCGCGGTCTTCCTGGCCATGCTCTCCCCGCGCCAGAACAAGGACGCCGTCAAGCAGATCGCGTGGCCTACCGTGCTGCTGGTGGCCGGCGTGACCACCTACGCGACGGTCTTCACCGAGGCGGGCTCCCCCGAGTACATCGGCCTCTGGGCCGCCGGCCTCGGCATCGTCACCATCGGCGCGCTCGTGCTCTGCTACGTCGGCGGCGTCGTCTCGGCGTTCGCGTCCTCCACGGCTCTGCTGCCGGTCATCATCCCGATCGCCGTGCCGCTCATCGCCACCGGTGGCGTCAGCGCCTGGTCCATGGCGGCGGCCCTGGCCGTCTCGTCGACGATCGTCGACGTCAGCCCCTTCTCGACGAACGGAGCCCTGATGCTCGCCAACCGGCCCGACACCATCTCGGAGCAGGCGTACTACAAGCAGATCCTCGGCTACGCGGGCATCGTCACGCTCGTGGGGCCGCTGCTCGTGTGGGCCATCCTCATCCTGCCGGGCTGGTGAGTGTCATGACCGGACCGCTGGCCGACGTCGTCGTCGTCGACCTCTCCCGTGCGCTCGCCGGGCCGCACGCCACGATGATGCTGGGCGACCTGGGCGCGCGTGTCGTCAAGGTGGAGGTGCCCGACCGCGGCGACGACACGAGGGGCTGGGGCCCGCCGTTCGTCGGGGAGGAAGGGGTGCGCGAGTCGACGTACTTCCTGTCAGCGAACCGGAACAAGGAGTCGATAGCGCTCGACCTCAAGGCCGACGCCGACCGGGCGACCCTCCTGGAGCTCGTCGACCGCGCCGACGTGCTCGTGGAGAACTTCCGGACCGGCGTGCTGGAACGGCTCGGTCTCGGCGTCGACATGCTGCTCGAGCGCAACCCCCGCCTGATCGTGCTGTCGATCACCGGGTTCGGGCACGACGGCCCGGAGGGTGGCCGCGCGGGGTACGACCAGATCGCCCAGGGCGAGGCCGGGCTGATGTCCCTGACCGGGTCCGGCCCCGACGACCCGCAGCGGGTCGGCGTGCCGATCGGCGACCTGCTCGCCGGGATCTATGGTGCGTACGGCGTGCTCGCGGCGCTGCACGAGCGCCACACCACCGGCGTCGGACAGGTCGTCCGGACGTCGCTCCTGGCGGCGGTCACCGGCGTGCACGCGTTCCAGGGCACGCGGTGGACCGTCGCAGGGGAGGTGGGGCGCGCGCAGGGCAACCACCACCCTTCCATAGCGCCGTACGGCCTGTTCCGCTGCCGTGACGGCGCCATCCAGATCGCCGTCGGGTCCGAGGTGCTGTGGCAGCGGTTCTGCCTGGCCTTCGGGCTCGACGCCGACGCTGAGGGCATGCGGAGCAACGCCGAGCGGGTGGCCCACCGCGACCAGATCATCGAGGCGATCGAGGCGGCGTTCGCCCACCTCGATGCGGGCCCGCTGCTGATGCAGCTCGCCGACGCGGGCATACCCGCCGGCCGGGTGCGTACGCTCGACGAGGTGTACGCATGGGAGCAGACGGCGAGCCAGGGGCTGCTCGTCGACGTGCAGCACGCGAGCCTCGGCACGGTGACCCTGCCGGGGCCGCCCCTGCGGTTCTTCGACCCGTCCGGCGACGAGGTCACCCGGCGGGACCACCAGGCGCCCCCCGTCCTGGACGAGCACGCCGCCCGGATCCGTGCCTGGCTCGACGAGCCGGTGGTGCGTGGGCCGGAGGCCGGCGCATGACCCGCCGGTGGTCGGCGCGTGAGCTGCTCGAGCTCGTCCTCGACGCCGACAGCTTCGAGTCCTGGGACGAGCCGGTCGACGTCTCCGGGCATCCCGCCGAGTACCGCGCGGTGCTGGCCGCGGCCGCCGAGAAGGCCGGCACCGACGAATCGGTGCTCACGGGCCGCGGGCGCGTCCGCGGGCGTCCTGTCGTGGTCGTCGTGAACGAGTTCCGGTTCCTCGGCGGCTCCATCGGGCGCGCCGCCGCCCAGCGGATCACCGCCGCCGTCCGGCGTGCGACGGCGGAGCGGCTGCCCCTCCTCGCGACGACGGCGTCCGGCGGCACCCGGATGCAGGAGGGCACCCCCGCGTTCCTCCGGATGGTCGAGATCTCCCGCGCCGTCATGGACCACCGTGACGCTGGGCTGCCCTACCTCGTCTACCTGCGGCACCCCACGACCGGTGGCGTGTACGCGTCCTGGGGCTCGCTCGCGCACCTCACGGTCGCCGAGCCGGGCGCCCTGGTCGGGTTCCTCGGACCGCGTGTGGTCGAGGCGCTGACAGGCACGGCCCTGCCCGACGGCGTGCAGTCCGCGGAGAACCTCGCCGCCAAGGGCGTGCTCGACGGCGTCGTCGCCCCCGAGAACCTGCCGGCGCTGGTCGAGCGGGCGCTCGCGGTGCTCGTCGACCCGCCGTCGCCGTCGGCACTCCCGCGCAGGTCCGGGGAACCCGCTGCGGACGCGTCCGCGTGGGACTCCGTGCTGCGGACCCGGACCCCCGACCGGGTAGGCGTGCGTGACCTGCTGCGCTACGGCGCCTCGGGGACCGTGCGGCTGTCCGGCACGGACGAGGGCGAGCGCGACGAGTCGATGCTGGTGGCGCTCACGCGGCTGGACGGCGTGCCCTGCCTCGTCGTCGGCCAGGACCGGACCCGGCAGACCGAGAGCACCCCGATGGGACCCGCCGCGCTGCGCGTGGCGCGGCGCGCGATGGGCCTCGCCGAGGAGCTGCGGCTGCCCCTGGTCGCGGTGATCGACACCCCGGGAGCAGAGCTCTCGCAGGACGCCGAGGAGGGCGCGCTCGCGGGCGAGATCGCGCGCTGCATGGCGGCGCTGACCCGGCTGACGGTGCCGACGCTGTCGGTCATCCTCGGTCAGGGCTGCGGCGGCGGGGCGCTCGCCCTGCTGCCCGCGCAGGTCGTGATCGCGACGGAGCACGCGTGGCTGTCCCCGCTGCCGCCAGAGGGTGCCAGCGTCATCGTGCACGGCGACACCACCCACGCCGCGCAGCTGGCGGAGGCGCAGCACATCCGCGCCGTCGACCTGCTCGCTGAGGGCGCGGTGCAGCGGGTGGTCCCCGAGCACGAGGGCGACACGGCGCGGGACGTCGCCGTGGCGGTCGCGGCGGAGTGCGCTGCGGCGCTGCGCGCCGCCGCCCGAACTGCCGACCACCTCGATGATCGGCAATTCGTCAGGTGATCGGTACCTCGGGCTACCGATCACCTGACGGATTACCGACCACCTGACCAGATGCCGACGGGGCCTAGTGCTTCTGCAGGGCCTTGCGGATCTGCTGGGCCAGCGCGAACACGAGCAGCGCGGCGAAGGTAATCGACGCGATCCGTGGGGGCATGACCACCGAGAGGCTCGCGCCGCCGAACGAGAAGACGGACGCCACGAGGCCGATGATCGCCGCCGTCCTCAGGTGCACCAGGCGGTTGCGGGCGTTGACCCACGTTCCCGAGATGGCGGTGGGGATCATCGCGACCAGGGACGTGCCCTTGGCGAGCGCGGGTGCGAAGTCGAACAGCGCGGACAGGCCTGGCACCGCGAGCTGCCCGCCGCCGATGCCCAGCAGGCCGGACGCGACGCCCATGACCAGCCCCAGCCCGATCATCGCCGCACCGTCGAGCAGGCTGGGGATCCCCTCGGCGGAGTCGACCGACGGCGGCTCCCCGAACCCGTCCAGCAGGGAACGCACGACCCCCGCGACGAGCACCGCGACGAACAGCCAGCGCAACACGGTCTCCGGGACGCGAGCGAGCAGCCGCGCCCCGACAACCGCGCCGATCACGGCACCGACGACGAGCAGACCCGCTGCGATCAGGTCGACGGCGTCGTGTGTCAGGTACGGGATGGACCCGACGATCGCCGCTGGCAGGATCGCCGCGAGCGAGTAGGCGCTGGCCCGGCGCTGCGTGAGGCCGCCGAGCGAGGTCAGGAGCGGCACCATCACGATGCCGCCGCCGAGGCCGAACAGACCCGAGAACGCGCCGCCGACGATCCCGACGACGGCGGCACGGGGTGGAGTCAGGGAGTCGTCAGTCTGCTCGGTCACCCGGCGATGATCTCAGGTGTGCCGCGATGGCCCGCGCGCGGTCCGCCGACCCGGTGCTCGTGGTGTCCACCTCCAGGTCGTAGGCGACGCCCTGGTGGACGGCGTCCGCCTGCTTCGCGGCCATGCCGGCGACGCGGTCGCCGCGGGCGGCCTCGCGCGCCTCGGCGACCGCAGCGGAGCAGCGCACGCCGACCCAGAGCGTCGGCACGTCCCCCAGGGCGTCCAGCCAGCGCCGCTGCGACGCCGCGCCCCCGAGGAAGACGTCGTCGACCACGATGTGCGCGCCCGCACGGGCCATGGCGACGAGTCCGGTGATCCACGCGTCCTGCAGGACCAGGAAATCCTGCCCGACGTCGACACCGCCGTCGGCCGCGAACCCGATCCCGTCGCCCCCGGTCGTCAGGCGGGCCGGCATGGCGTCGACGAGCGTGTCGATGCTGAGCGAGAGCCACGCGTCCGGGAGGGCGGCCTGGAGGCCGCGTGCGATCCCGGACTTCCCGGAGCTCGAACCGCCGTTGAGGACGATGACCTGGGTGTTCATGCGGCAACGGTACGAGTGTCGGTGGTGCGCGCTACAGTGAATACCAAGGTTGAGCGGAATAGACTCAACTTTGACCCCGTTTGATCTCGTAGACACTTCAGCATCCCTGGGAGGCCTCATGGACACCAAGTTCACGACCATGTCGCAGCAGGCGATCGGCGACGCGATCCAGTCGGCGTCGGCAGCCGGCAACCCGCAGCTCGAACCGGTCCATCTGCTCGCGTCGCTGCTCCAGCAGGAGCGCGGCGTCGCGACCGGGCTCCTCGACGCGGTCGGAGCGAACGCGCAGGCCATCGGCCAGCAGGTGCGCGCGGCTCTCGTCGCGCTGCCCCAGGCCAGCGGGGCGAGCACCGCCCAGCCGAGTGCGAGCCGCGCGATGGCGACGGTCCTGGACCTGGCGGCGAAGGAGGCACAGGGCCTGGGGGACGAGTACGTCTCCACCGAGCACCTGCTCATCGCTGTCGCGGCCGGCCGGTCGTCAGCGGCCCAGATCCTGTCCGACGCCGGGGCCACCGCCGACGCACTGCGCGGCGCGCTGCCCGCCGTCCGGGGATCCGGCCGAGTGACGAGCCCGAACCCGGAGGGCACGTACAAGGCGCTCGAGCAGTACGGCACGGACCTGACGCAGCGCGCCCGGGACGGCAAGCTCGATCCGGTGATCGGCCGCGACTCGGAGATCCGGCGCGTGATCCAGGTGCTGAGCCGCCGCACCAAGAACAACCCCGTGCTCATCGGCGAGCCAGGGGTGGGCAAGACCGCCGTCGTCGAAGGGCTCGCCCAGCGCGTGGTCGCCGGCGACGTGCCCGAGTCCCTCAAGGGCAAGCGCCTGGTCGCCCTGGACCTTGCCTCGATGGTGGCCGGCGCGAAGTACCGCGGCGAGTTCGAGGAGCGCCTCAAGGCGGTCCTCGAGGAGATCACGGCGTCGGACGGCGAGGTGGTCACGTTCATCGACGAGCTGCACACCGTGGTCGGTGCCGGCGCTGGAGGCGAGGGCGCCATGGACGCAGGCAACATGCTCAAGCCCATGCTCGCGCGTGGCGAGCTGCGCATGGTGGGCGCCACGACGCTGGACGAGTACCGCGAGCACATCGAGAAGGACCCTGCCCTGGAGCGCCGCTTCCAGCAGGTCTTCGTCGGCGAGCCGTCGGTCGAGGACACGGTGGCGATCCTCCGCGGGCTCAAGGAGCGCTACGAGGCGCACCACAAGGTGACCATCGCCGACTCTGCGCTGGTCGCCGCCGCGTCGCTCTCCGACCGGTACATCTCGGGGCGACAGCTCCCGGACAAGGCGATCGACCTGGTCGACGAGGCGGCGTCGCGCCTGCGCATGGAGCTCGACTCGTCACCCGTGGAGATCGACGAGCTGCAGCGCATCGTCACGCGCCTCGAGATGGAAGAGGTGGTGCTGTCCGAGTCGGAGGACGCCGCGTCCAAGGACCGGCTGGAGCGGCTCCGTGCCGATCTCGCCGATCGCAGAGAGGCCCTGGCCGCGCTCACCGCACGGTGGGAGTCCGAGAAGGCCGGGCACAACCGGGTCGGTGACCTGCGGGCACGTCTCGACGAGCTGCGTACCGACGCCGAGCGCAAGCTGCGCGAGGGCGACCTCGAGGGGGCCGCCCGCATCCGGTACGGCGAGATCCCGGTGGTCGAGAAGGAGCTCGTGGCCGCAGAGGAGGCGGAGGCCGGCTCGGAGGACGACCTGCAGGGGACCGGCCCGGAGCACAGCGAGCCGCCGATGATCGCGGACAAGGTGGGCGCGGACGAGATCGCCGAGGTGGTCGCCGCGTGGACCGGTATCCCGGCCGGACGGCTGCTGCAGGGCGAGTCCGAGAAGCTCCTGCACATGGAGGAGGTCCTCGGGGAACGCCTCATCGGGCAGCAGGCGGCGGTCGCCGCTGTGTCCGACGCCGTGCGCCGCACGAGGGCAGGCGTCTCCGACCCCGACCGGCCCACCGGGTCGTTCCTGTTCCTTGGCCCCACGGGCGTGGGCAAGACCGAGCTGGCCAAGGCGCTCGCGGACTTCCTGTTCGACGACGAGCGCGCCATGGTGCGCATCGACATGTCGGAGTACGGCGAGAAGCACTCGGTCGCCCGGCTCGTCGGCGCGCCTCCAGGCTATGTCGGGTACGAGGAGGGCGGTCAGCTCACGGAGGCGGTCCGGCGTCGGCCCTACTCGGTGGTGCTGCTGGACGAGGTGGAGAAGGCGCACCCCGAGGTCTTCGACGTCCTGCTCCAGGTGCTCGACGACGGTCGCCTCACCGACGGCCAGGGCCGCACCGTCGACTTCCGCAACACGATCCTGGTCCTGACCTCGAACCTCGGCTCCCAGTTCCTCGTGGAACCGATGCTGTCGGACGAGGAGCGGCGCGAGTCCGTGATGACGGCGGTACGCGCCTCGTTCAAGCCCGAGTTCCTCAACCGGCTCGACGACGTGGTGGTCTTCGACGCGCTGACCTTGGCCGAGCTGGGCAGCATCGTGGAGCTGCAGGTCGGAGCCTTCGCGAAACGGCTGGAGGACCGTCGTATCTCGCTCGACGTCACGGAGGCGGCGAAGGAGTGGCTGGCGCTCGAGGGCTTCGACCCGGCATACGGCGCCCGTCCACTGCGTCGTCTGGTGCAGCGGGAGATCGGCGACCGCCTGGCGCGGCTGCTGCTCGCGGGTGAGGTGTCCGACGGGGACACGGTGGCTGTGGACCGCGCGGACGGCGAGGGCCTGGCCATCGACCGCAAGGTACTGACCGCATGATCGGCCGGTTCCATGTACGTCGTCCGGCGTACACAGGAATACGCAGACCGGTCGATGTGGAGAGGTGGGCACGCCTGCGATCCTGGAGGTACGAGGGAACGACCGGGTGATCGGTCCGGGGCGTGCGACCGCTGGACGCCAGCGTGTGATGGTGTTGTGAAGACGACAGCTCGAACGCCCAGAACCGGAAATCCCGTACGTCCCTCTGTGTGTGCGGGGTGAAACCGTGCGCGGCATGCCGCGTAGGGCCCCGGACGGTCAGGGCGCGCGGGGGGCGAGCCGACGGGGGCCACGGGAGAGGCAGATGGTCAGGGAGGGCCTGATGCTGCGGTTCCACTTCACTTCGGATGATCTTGCCCGGGTACGGATAGCTCCGGGCCCGGACCCCATGTGGGAGGTGCTGCTCAGCGCCCATGTGGTGAACCAGCGTTCGGGCAGCGTGCTGTTCGGGCCGTGGCGGCAACGGGTGCTGTCCGGACTCGGTCCCGCTGCGCGGATGCTGCTGCGCCTGATGCCTCCGCGCGGTTACTCGCCCGACTTTCTCACGCCGGTGACGGGTACCGAAGATTTCGAGACCGGGCTCGACGCGGTGCTGTCCACCTCCAGGGCGCGGCTGGACAACGACATCTCGATGCTGGCGCGCGGACACAGGTCGCACGCCTGGATGCGCGACCTCGCCGACGGTTCCGCACCGGCGGTGCGCGGCCTCGGCGTCGCTATGCGTACCTACTACGAGCAGGCGGTGGCCCCGTACTGGAGCGGCATCCGTGCCACCGTCGACATCGACCGAGCAGCGCGCACCAGGGCCTGGGTGGCTGGCGGCACCGAGCACGCGCTGCGGACGCTGCACCCCTCGGTCCGGTGGCAGCACCCGGTCCTGTCGGTGGCGACCGCCGCGGAACGCGACGTACACCTGGCCGGGCGTGGCCTGCTGATCATCCCGTCGTACTTCTGCGTGCGGGCGCCGATCACGTTGGCCGATTCCGAGCTGCCACCCGTGCTGATCTATCCGATCATGCGCGAGCTCGCCGGGGCCGACCGGGGCCTCGAGACCCGGTCCGACGGCGGACGTCAGCTCACCGCGCTCCTCGGCCGGACCCGGGCCGCGGTGCTGCGCGTGCTCGGCACCGGGGCCACGACCAGCGAGATCGCACATCGGCTGGCGATCTCCCCGGCGTCGGCATCCGAGCACGCCACGGTGCTGCGCAACGCCGGCCTCATCACCAGCGGACGCGAGCGCAACACGGTGATCCACGCGCTGACCCCGCTGGGTCAGACCCTGCTGAACGGCTGTGGCGGTCAGGCCCCCACGATGCTGTCGGTCACTGCAGGAGATCCCGCGTGATCGGTTCGGCGGTGGTCGCGAGGCACAGGCCGACCCGGTCACCGTCGTCCCACGACTCCGCGCTGGGACCCCAGACGACGTAGCTCACCGAGTCGACGAACGCGCTCTTGCGCGCGACGGGGCCGAGCTGCTTGGTGCCGCACACCAGAGCCACTCGCTTGTCGACCTCGTCCCGCCCTGGCCAGACGGCGGCGTCGGCGAAATCGGTGCGGCCCACCACCTGGGCGGTGTGCGAGGCGTCGCAGGGCACGGCGAGCACCTCGGAGACCTCGCCGTCCCCAGGGATCGACTCCACGCACGACCCGAGGACCAGCTGTAGTGGATGTACCTCGCGGGGCTCCGCGATCATCGCTTCGATCGGCTCCCACTGCTGCTTGTTCGCCACGTTCAGGACGATGGCGATGACGACAACGACCGCGACAACTGCCGCGACGGCGCCGCCGATCATGGCGAACCGGCGACGCCTGGCGGTCGTTTCGGCCTCCGTCGGAGGGTGCCAGCCGGCGTAGGAAGCCTCGGGCGCGTAGCCGTGCACAGCCGGGAACGAGTGCTCGGAACCGTTGCGCACGGCGGGGAACGGTGACGGCGGCTGCTGCGACCCGGACCCGGCGGCGTACCCCGGCGCGTCGGGCTGGTACTGCGGCGCCACCGCGGGCGCCGGGAACGGGCTGGGCGGTGCCGAGGACGTCGGGCTGTGCACGGCGGGCGAAGCGAAGAGCGCTGCCGGCTCGGCGTGCGTCTCGTCCGCGGCCGCCGGTTCCGCCTGATCAGGTGCTGCCTGCTCGCCGGGCGCCTTCGCCGGGTCCGCTGCCTGCGGGTGTTCCGCAGCAGCCTGGTCCTCGGTCCGCTGGTCCCCGGCTTCCTGGTCCTCGACGTGGTCGCCGGCTTCCTGGTCATCGGCCGGGTCCGTCTCGCCGGCGACCGTGCGCGGGCCGAGCTCCTTCTTGTGCGCCGCGGCGATCGCGGCGAAGGAGAGCGCCTTGAAGTCGAACGGCTCCTCGACGGCCGGGGCAGTCGTGCTGTCCGACGGCGTCCGCGTGCCGGTCGCGCTCGCACCGGCGGACCTCGGCGTGCCTGCCTTGTCGGTGTCGGTGTCGGTGTCGGTGTCGGTGTCGGTGCTGGTGCTGGTGCTGGTGCTGGTGCTGGTGCCCGTGTCCGCGTCGGTGCCGTCGCCGGCCGCATCGCCGGCGTCGTCCGAGTCGGCCTCGACCGCGTCATCGGCCGGCGCCGCGGCTGACTCCGCTGCGTCGTGGGCGGGCGGCGTCGGCTCGACCGGAGTGGTGGGCGCGGGTGCGGCAGGCTGCTGGAGTGCAGGCCCCGGCACGATCGTGATCTCCTCTGTGGGCGCCTCGGTGCGCTTCGGGGTCGGCGGTGCAGAGGGGGTCCCGGGCTCAGCGGGCTCAGCGGGCTCAGCGGGCTCAGCGGGCTCAGCGGGCTCAGCGGGCGTCGCTTCGGCGTCCGCCGGCCCTGACGCTGCGGCGTGCCCGGCAGCCGCCTCGGCGGGTTCGGGCCGCGCCGCCGCATCGACGGGTTCTTCGTGCGCAGCTGCTCGAACGGGTTCCGCGGCCGGTTCGGCAGGTTCAGCCGGGGTCGGCTCCGAACCAGCAGAGGTCTCCGCGGTCGGCGCAGCGGGTTCGACCGGTGCGGCAGGCTCGACGTCGTTCGTCCCGGAACCGGCCACGGACGAGGGCTTCGAGGCCGGCGCGACGTCCGCCGTCGGCTCGTCCGTGCCGCCCCCGGCAGGTCCAGCGGCCTCTGTCTCAACAACCTCCGCCTCAGCGACCTCCGCAGCCGCACTCGGAGCAGCGACCTCCGCTGCCGAGTCATCCGGCGCGCCCGAGTCGTCAGGCTTACCCGCGTCCACCTGCTCGGACGACGCCGCGCCGTCCGACTCCGCCGCGCCGTCCGACGTCGCGCTGTCCGACGTCGCGCCGTCCGACGGGCCCGCGCTGTCCGCGCTGCCAGGTGCGGCATCCTGCTCCGGCACGACCGCGGACGCCGTCTCGGCAGGGTCCGTGGCAGGGACCTTGGCGACTTCAGTGGCGGCCGGGGACTGGTCGGGCGTCGACGTCATGCAGTTAACTTACCGACATTCGGCAACGACCTTTGCACCGGGACGACGCCCGCTCCGACTGCGCTCCATTTATGGACAATTTCACCCGCTGATTTCCCCATCGCGAGTGGAACCTCGGCGGGCTCTGTCCCGTACAGGGAGGCATCAGCCGGTGACGTCGACGATCACGGGGACGTGGTCGGAAGCGCTCTTGCCCTTGCGCTCCTCCCGGTCGATCGCGGCAGCCGACGCCCGGCCGGCGAGCGCGGGCGACGCCCAGCAGAAGTCGATCCGCAGCCCCTTGTTCCGGGGGAAAGCGAGCTGTTGATAGTCCCAGTAGGTATAGGTGCGTTCCTCCGGAAGGAACTTCCGCGTCAGCTCCGTGTAACCGGCTTCGCCGAAGGCGTCGAACGCGGCCCGTTCCGGTGGGGACACGTGCGTCTTGCCCTCGAACGCCGCGGCGTCGTACACGTCGGTGTCGAGCGGGATCACGTTCCAGTCGCCCATGAGCGCGACGGCGTCACCGGCGTCGGCCCAGCCCTGCGCGGCGGTGCGCAGGGACTCCAGCCAGGCCAGCTTGTAGGTGTAGTGCGGGTCGCCGAGCGCACGACCGTGCGGCACGTACAGGCTCCACACGCGGACTCCGCCGCAGGTCGCGCCGATCGCGCGTGCCTCGATCGGCGGCACGACGTCGAGCAGCGGGTCCGGGCCGTCCTCGATGATCGACTTCGCGAATCCCGGTTGCTCCGGGAAATGGGTGGCGACGTCGTCGAGGCCCACGCGTGACGCGATCGCCACACCGTTCCACTGCGAAAGCCCGAAGTGCGCCACCTCGTACCCGGCGGCCTCGAACGCCGCCGTCGGGAACTGGTCGTCCCGGCACTTGGTCTCCTGGATCGCCAGGACGTCGGTCTGTGACCGGTCGAGAAAGGCGAGCACGCGGTCGACCCGCGATCGGATCGAGTTGACGTTCCAGGTGACGAGGCGCACGAAGACAGCGTAGGGCTGATGGGGTGCCCTTGCCGACGTCGGCACCTTGCACCGAGGTCGGTCCAGTGCTCTGCCGATCTGGGTGCGAAGTGCCGACCTCGGGAGTCCGGGGCCTGTCCAGGTGGAGGTGCACCCCGACTACCCTGGCTTCGTGCAGATCCTCACCAGTCGCCGTGCCGTCGGCGCAGCCGCCGTCCTCACCTCAGTGGCGCTCGTCGCGGCGTGTTCTGCCGGCAGCTCCTCCGGTGAGGGCGAAGGAGCGCGCACCGACGTCGTCGTCGGCCTGACCGGGGAGCCGACCAACCTCGACTTCACGACCACGTCCGGCTCTGCCATCCCGCAGCTGCTGATGAACAACGTGTACGAGGGCCTGGTGACCATCGACCAGGAGGGTGCGGTCCAGCCGCAGCTCGCCGAGTCGTGGGAGGTCAACGGGGACCGCACCGTCTACACGTTCCGGCTGCACGACGGCGTGACGTTCTCCGACGGCTCGCCGTTCACCGCGGACGACGTCGTCGCCTCGATCGACCGGGTCCAGGAGGACTGGACGCTGAGCCTGAAGTCCAAGATGGACGTGGTGGCGAAGGCCGAGGCGAAGAGCGACACCGAGGTCGCCGTGACGCTGAAGCGCCCGAGCAACGCGTGGCTGTTCGACATGGGCACCTCCGTCGGAGCCATGTTCCCGGACGACCTGTCCGCCGACCTGGCGACCGAGGCCGTCGGCACCGGCCCGTACACCGTCGAGGAGGTCGCGACGGGCGAGCACATCACGCTCGCGGCCCGCGACGACTACTGGGGCGAAGTGCCACCCATCGAGGACATCACCGTGCGCTACTTCGCGGACGCCAACGCCCAGGCCAACGCGGTCCGCGCCGGAGACATCGACATGGCGTACAACCTGCAGACCCCCGACCTGCTCGCCGGCCTCGAGCAGGACGAGGAGCTGCAGGTCATCGACGGCACGTCGACGGGTGAGGTCCTGCTCGCGCTCAACAACGACGAGCCGCCCTTCGACGACCTCAAGGTGCGCCGCGCGATCATGTACGCGATCGACCGGCAGGCCGTCCTCGACACCGCGTGGGCCGGGCACGGACAGCTCATCGGCTCGATGGTGCCGCCCACCGACCCCTACTACCAGGACCTGACCGGCGCCTACCCGCACGACCCGGACCAGGCCAGGGAGCTGCTGGAGGAAGCAGGCGCCGAGGACCTGAGCATCACGTTCGACGTCCCGACCCGCCCCTACGCGGAGGCCGTCGCCCAGGTGGTGGTGTCTCAGCTCCAGGACGTCGGCATCGACGCGACGATCGTGCCCACCGAGTTCCCCGCCGTCTGGCTGGACAAGGTGTTCACCAAGCACGACTACCAGATGTCCGTGATCCTCCACACCGAGGCCCGGGACCTGCTGACGATCTTCGGCGACCCCGACTACTACATCGGCTACGACAACCCGCGGCTCACCGAGATCGCCCAGCAGGCCGACCGGGGCAGCCCGGACGAGTACGTCGCCGGCATGCAGCAGGTCGCCCGGATGATCGTCGACGACGCGGCGAGCAACCCGCTGTTCCTCTTCCCCAACACGGTGGTGGCGGACGCCCGCCTGACGGGCATCGCCGCGAACGCGACCACGGAGTCGATGGACCTGACCGGCCTGCGCTGGTCCGACGGCTGACGCGGCCCGACGCCGGACACCACCCGTGGCCAGACACCTCGCCTCCCACCTCGCCCAGCTCGTCGCCACCCTCCTCGTGGCGACGGCGGCGATCTTCGTGCTGCTCCGGGTGCTGCCCGGTGACCCCGCGATCGTCGCGCTCGGGATCGAGGCGTCCCCCGAGGCGCTCGCGGCCTGGCGCGCCGAGCACGGCACGGACGAGCCCTTGTTCGACCAGTACCTCGACTGGGTCGGTGGTCTGCTCACCGGGGATCTCGGGACCAGCCACGTGACGGCGCAGGAGCTCACGCCGCTGGTCGCGGACCGGGTCCAGGTGACGGGCATCCTCGTGCTGCTCGGCATGCTGATCGCCCTGGTCGTGGCGATCCCGGTGGGCACGCTCGCCGCCGTCTGGCACCGGAACGCCGGCGGGGTGACGCTCTCCGCGGTGAGCCAGGTGGGCGTCGCCGTACCGAACTTCCTGGTGGGCGTGCTGCTGGTGGCGCTGTTCGCGGTGCGGCTGGGCTGGCTGCCCTCGGGCGGCTGGACGGCGCCCGCCGACGGGCTCGGGGAGTTCTGGCGGCACGTGCTGCTGCCCGCCGTCGCGCTGGGTTCCGTGCAGGCCGCGATCATCACCCGGTACGTGCGCAGCGCCGTGCTGGAGATCATGCGCGAGGACTTCCTCCGCACCGCCCGCGCCAAAGGGCTCACCTTCACGGGTGCGCTCGTGCGACACGGGCTGCGGAATGCCGGTGTACCCATCGTGACGGTGGTGGGCGTGCAGATCGCGTCGATGCTGATCGGCGCCGTCGTCATCGAGCGGGTGTTCGCCGTACCCGGCCTCGGCAGCCTGCTGCTGGACTCGGTGGGCAACCGAGACCTGCTCGCCGTGCAGTCGATAGTGGCGGTGCTGGTCGTGCTGGTCGTGCTGCTGAACTTCCTGGTCGACCTCGCCTACACCCTGCTGGACCCGCGGCTCAGGAGGGCGTCATGAGCGACCAGGCGGGGGTCGCGGCCCGCCGCCGGCCCATGGGGCATCCCCAGCTCGTGATCGGCGCGGCTCTGGTTGGGCTGGTCGTCGTCATGGCCCTGGTGTCGCTGGTCTGGACACCCTTCGACCCCGAGCACGCGGGCGCCGAACGGCTCCTGCCACCGGGCGCCGAGCACTGGTTCGGCACGGACCGGTTCGGCCGCGACGTGTTCTCACAGGTCATGGCTGGTGCACAGATCACGTTGCTGGTGGGCGTCGTCGCGGTGGGGATCGCCGCGGTGGTGGGCGTACCGCTCGGCGTGCTCGCGGGGATGCGGGGCGGGCGCCTCGGGGCCCTCCTGATGCGGGGGAGCGACATCCTCCTCGCGTTCCCCGGCCTGCTGCTCGCGATAGTCCTGGGCGCCGTCTACGGCGCGGGCACGGTGACGGCGATGGTCGCGCTCGGCATCGGCTCCATCCCGGCCTTCGCCCGCGTGGCCCGCAGCGGGACGCTCCAGGTCATTCGGTCCGACTACGTGCTCGCCGCCCGGGCGGCGAATCGTGGCGAGCTCGCGATCGCCAAGCGGCACGTACTGCCCAACATCGCCGGCACCGTGCTGGTGCAGTGCTCCGTGAACTTCGCGATCGCCGTGCTCGCCGAGGCCGGGTTGTCCTTCCTCGGCCTGGGCACACCCCCGCCGACGCCGTCCTGGGGCCGCATGCTCCAGGAGTCGCAGCAGTTCCTCGGCGTCGCCGACCACCTCGCGATAGTGCCCGGCGTCGCCATCGCGGTCGCGGTGCTCGGATTCAACCTGCTGGGCGACGGGTTGCGCGACGTGCTCGACCCGCGGCTCTCTGCGACCTCCCCGGCGGATACGCGGACGCCGGTCGCCGGCCGGCCGGCGCAGGAACCGCAGGCAGCATCCCCGTCCGCCTCGCAGGTGGAGCCTGCCGCTCTTCCGCCCGCCCTCGACATCCGCGACCTCACCGTCCGCACGGACGGCGGCCGCCCGCTCCTCGCCGACGTCTCCCTGAGCGTCGCCGCCGGCGAGCGCGTCGGCCTGATCGGGGAGTCCGGCTCCGGCAAGACCATGACGGCTCTCGCGGCACTCGGTCTGCTGCCCGACGGCGTGGCGGCGACCGGGCACGTCGCGCTCGACGGCGTACCGGGAAACCTGCTGGACCGGGGCGAACGCGCTCTGGCGCGGCTGCGCGGCGAGGCGATCTCGATGGTGTTCCAGGAGCCGATGACGGCTCTCAACCCGCTGATGCGGGTCGGCAGACAGGTCGTCGAGACGATGACCGTGCACGGCACCGCGCAGCCGGCCGCGGCCTCGCGCGCCGCGGAGCTGCTCGCGGAGGTCGGCCTGCCCGAAGGCGCCGCACGGCGCTATCCGCACGAGCTGTCGGGCGGGCAGCGGCAGCGGGTGGTGCTGGCGATGGCGCTGGCCAACGACCCAGCGGTGCTGGTGGCGGACGAGCCGACGACGGCCCTCGACGTCACCGTGCAGCGCCAGGTGCTGGACCTCATGGTGCGCCTCGTCGAGGACCGCGGTGCCGGCCTCCTGTTCATCACGCACGACCTCGCGGTGGTGTCCCAGGTCTGCGAGCGGGTGGTGGTGCTGCTCGACGGCGTGGTGGTCGAGGAAGGGCCGGTCGCCCAGGTCTTCGCCGACCCGCGGCACGCGTACACGAGACGGTTGCTGGCGGCGTCCGCGCTGGAGCCACGGGCCGCGACCAGGCCGGCCGCCGTCGTCCAGGAACCTGCGCTCATCCGGCTCGAGGACGTGACCCGCACCTATCCACGGCGCGGCCAGACCGTGCACGCGCTCAGGGGCGTCTCCCTGGAGGTCCGCGAGGGGCAGCGGTTCGGCATCGTGGGGGAGTCAGGTTCGGGCAAGTCGACGCTGCTGCGGATCGTGGCGGGGCTGGACCGGCCGACGTCGGGCCGGGTGAGCAGCGCGGGCGTCGACCTGAGCGCGGCGCCGCGCGCCGGGTCCGGGCGGGACGGGCGGTCCGGGCGGGACGCCGACCGGCCGACGTCGTCGGGCGAGCTGGGCGACCTGCGGGCCGCCCTGCAGCTGGTGTTCCAGGACCCGTACGGCTCGCTCGACCCGCGCATGACGGTCGGCGACATCGTGGCCGAGCCGCTCCTGAACCCGGCAAACGTGCGCGAGGGCGGCCCACGGACGGCGTCCGACCGGCGCGACGCCGTACGCGAGATGCTCGACGCCGTCGGCTTGCCGCTCGATGCCACGGAGCGGTACCCGCACCAGTTCTCGGGCGGACAGCGGCAGCGCATAGCCATCGCGCGGGCCCTGGTGTGCCGGCCGCGCATCCTCGTGGCGGACGAGCCGGTCAGCGCACTCGACGTCTCCGTCCGACGGCAGGTGCTGGACCTGCTCGCCCGCCTGGCGGACGAGTACGCGCTGACGCTGCTGCTCGTGTCGCACGACCTGGGTGTGGTGCGGCACGTCTGCGACTATGTCGCGGTGATGCGCGACGGCCGGATCGTGGAGCAGGGGCCCACCGGCCAGGTCTACGACGATCCGCAGCACGAGTACACCCGCCGCCTCCGCGAGGCGACCCCCGTGCTGACGCTCTGACACGTGGTGCCGCCGGATGAGATCGTCGGGACCTGTTACCCCGGCTGTTACTCCGGCGCCCGAGCGGACATTGCACAGACGTGACGACCACACGAGGCCTGTCCGACGGCGATCCCCCGTCGGACGAGGACCGGATCAGCGAGCTCTGGCGCTCCTATGCCTGGCGGGTCCAGGCGTACGCGTTGCGCCATGTCGACCCCCACGACGCTCAGGAAGTGGTGTCCGAGACGTTCCTGGTCGCGTGGCGCCGCCTGGCCGGCATCCCGGGCGACCCGTTGCCCTGGCTCCTGGTCGTGGCGCGCAACGTGGTGCGCAACCAGCGCCGCGCTGCCCGACGGCGGAGCGCGGCCGAGGAGCGGCTCCTCCGGCTCGAGCGCGTCGCCCGGGCGACCGATGACCCCGTGCTGACGGTGAGCCGGCGTGACGCGATCACGGCGCTGCTCCGCCTCGCGCCGAAGGACCGCGAGGCGCTGCTGCTCACCGGGTGGGACGGGCTCACGCCGGCCGAGGCGGCGCAGGTGGCCGGTTGCTCGGTAGCGGCGTTCAAGATGCGACTCTCCCGGGCTCGCCGCCGGCTCGAGTCCGAGAGCGCGCTCCTTCCTGATTCGACCTCGTCGGACAAGGGTGGCGCGCCCGAACCGGGCTGGGCCGTCAACGCGCACGCACCGCGCACGACCGACACGGTGACCGACCGAGCGGCGAGGAGAGCCCGATGAACCGCACGTCGTACGACACCCTTCGCGACCTGGCACCGACCGATCCGGTGGATGCCGAAGGGCTTGAGGTCGCGCGCGCGGCGTTCGACCGAGGCTTGCGCGCCGAAACCGTCGGTGGCGCGTTCCCCGTCGACGGCCGGGGGAACCTGGTGCCCCCGCGCTCGAGGCGTGTGGGGCGCCCGGGCAGAGTCCTCGTGGCGGTGACCGCGAGTGTGCTGCTGATCGGGGTCGGAGCGATCGGCGCGGTCCTGATCAGGGACATCGCGGGGCCGGTGGAGTTCGGCCCACCGGTCGGCGCCCCCGATCCCCTGACGGGTTCGACTGTGGCGCCGCCGTCGGCAGCGCCCGGGGACGGGCACGGCGTGCAGTGCGACCACCACAACATGAGCACTGACATGGCCCCGGAGATCCCCTCGTCGGAGTGGCCAGACCTGATGGAGCACGGCTGGACGCTGCCCGATGTTCCGGTGACGGCCCCGCCGACGTTGCAGGGTGCGCCGGTGGAGTGTGCAGGGCAGATCGCCGCGCTGGTGTTCGCCGACGCGGCGGATGATCGGGCGATCGCCGTGTACGCGGGAACACGGGCGCCGGGCCTTGCCGCTCCTGAGACATCGTTGGGCGAGGCGGAGGTGGGCAAGACCGGAACTGGGGACCTCTTCGTGGAGTGGGCCGACGAGACCGGTCACCTCTGGTACGCCCAGGCGGGGGGTGTCTCGGTCGAGGAGTTCCGGACGATCCTGAACAGCCTCACCTACGGTGCGGACGGTTCGGTGACGGGCCCTGTGCCAGACGGGTTCGAGCAGGTGGAGACCCCGGAGGTGGAGCCAGGGACGACAATGTATCTCTGGCGAATGCGCCACGACGAGGTCTCCTCATACCTCTGGGTGACGTGGCCGGTCACAGAACCGATCGAGGCGGGCCTCGCAGACGGCCGCGACTACACGGCGGTCGAGTTCGATGGCGGCGTTGCTCTATACGGCCCCGGCATCCCGGGGCTGTCAGCCAATCCGCCGAGCCTGCGCTGGGAGAAGGACGGTGCTCGCTTCTGGCTCTTGGACTCCGGGGCGGACCTGGAGACGCTCAAGGCTCGTGCACGTACCGTCCGGCCGCTCGATCTCGACGACTCCCAGCTGGCGCCCTACAGATGAGGTGATGCGAGACGCGATCGGTACGGCCCGTGCGGCCGACGGCGTAGCGCGGCTAACGGACACTTCAGGAACCTCACGCGTCGGGGCACTTGTCCTCAGCTTTCCGGATCCGCAGACTCTGGCTATGACGACCTCCCAGGACACCTCCGCCGCCGTCGCGCACTTCACCGAGCGGCTCACCTTCGAGACCGACGTCGCCGACGTCCACGCCGATCTTGCCGCCGGCGTCCCGTTCACCCTCGTCGACGCGCGGTCCCAGGAGTCGTGGGACCAGGGGCACATCCCCGGCGCAGTGCACCTGCCTGGCGGCAAGGTGAGGCTGCGGGCCGAGCAGCTCATCGACCGGGACCTGCCGGTCGTCACCTACTGCTGGGGCCCCGGCTGCAACGCCGCGACCAAGGCCGCACTCGAGTTCGCGAAGCTCGGCTACCAGGTCAGGGAGATGCTCGGCGGGTTCGAGTACTGGGTGCGCGAGGGCTTCGCGTACGAGACGGCGACGGGCCGCACCCAGCCGACCCCGGACCCGCTGAGCTCCCCGGTCTGAGGGGCGCACAGGAAGGTCCGCCTCGAGAATGCGATCTGGCATGGTTCACAGGCCGGATCCATGCCAGATCGCATTC
>NZ_JBEZZF010000066.1:0-32719 GCF_040639055.1 Promicromonospora sp. NPDC023987
GCGTTTGTTTTTTTGTTTGCCTTCATTTCTTTATATTTTTTGTCGCCTCTGTTAAATCTTCCCCTCTACCACGCTTGGACCGATCTCAGGTCAAGCGACCGAAGCAAGCAACGCGTGGCGCGGTGGGGCGGACCAACTGGTCAGAGGCGCTTCTGCAGGGCTGCCTCCGCGCCCGACGGGCGGAAGCCCAGGGCAACGTTGATGCCAAGCATGTGCGTGTTCTCCTCGGCGTTGAACGTGTGCACGCGCTCCGTCTGCGGGTACCGGGCGGCCAGCTCGCGCAGGTTCACCGCCTTGACGAGCATCCCGAGCCGGTGCCCGCGGTGGGACTTCAGCGCGATCGTCTCCTCCTGGAACACGAACGCCGGCCTGCCGTCCTGCAGCAAGAACGAGGTGCCGCCCGCGATCTCGCCGGAGGGGACGTGCTCCACCAGCGTGGTCAGCAGGCGCTGGCCGCTGGCGGCGCGCTCCTCGAGGTAGACGCCCACCCGCTCGGCGTCCCACGTCTCCTCGCCGAAGTCGAGCCCGCCCTGCGGCACGTCCGTCGTCATCCGGGTCATGAGGTGGGCGTATCCCTCGTGCCACTCCTCGGGGATGCCTTCCCACGTGTGCGTCCGGTAGTCGTCACCGGCCTTCGCGCGCGCCTCCGTCTCGAAGGCCGCCAGCCGGTCGGGCTCCACCGGCAGGTCGAGCCGCGACCTCCGCTCCATCTGCTCGACGGCGTACCCACGGTCGAGCGCGAACCGGACCCCTGCCGTGTCGGCTGGAAGGCGGCCGACGCCGGTGGCGGGCACCAGCGCGTCCTCGTCGGCGGCGGCCTCGCGCGGCGCCGACGACCAGCCGAAGAACGTGGTCCGCCCGGCGTCGGCCGCGGCCTCCTCGGCCAGCGCAGCGAGGGCGGTGCCGATGCCCCGACGCCGGTGGTCCGGGTGCACCCCCACGTGGACGTCCGCGGTGTGCGTGTTTTCCTTGCGGGTCATCGCGAGGAACCCGAAGCCGACGACGTCGTCGGCGGTCGGCGCACCGCCGTCGGGCCGGTCCAGGACCGCGACGAACCGCTGCTTGTGCGAGTACTCCTGGTGCAGCATCCCGCTGACGAGCTGGTGCGCGGGGCGGGCGAGGTCGTCGTACCCAAGGTTCGCGATCTCGGTGGCCCGCTCGACGGCGGAGATGCCGTGGTACGCCCAGGCGTCGGGGTGGTCGACCGACGGGACGGGCGCCACCTCGAGGACGCGCCACGACGTCTGCTCCGGTGCGTGGCCGGTGGGGGAGCTCATCCCACCAGGGTGCCCGGCCTGCCGTCGGGCGGCGAGGTTATTTCGGCGGGGGAGCCGTGCTCGCGCGCTCGACGAGCCGGGTGGGCAGGCGGGTGTGCTTGCTGGCGGTGGTGCCCGACTCGAGCATCGCGATGACCATGCGGAGCGCCGCGGCGCCCATCTCGTGCAGGGACTGGGCGATGGTCGTCAGGGGCGGGGTCGACCCGGCGGCCTCGGGGACGTCGTCGAACCCGATGACCGACAGGTCCTCCGGGACGCGCAGCCCCAGCTCCTGGGCCACCTGGATGACGTGGATGGCCGACAGGTCGTTCGCGGCGAAGACGGCGGTCGGCCGGTCGGCCCGTTCGAGCAGGTCGTGCGTGGGGCGGTCGGACCGGTCCGGGCGGTACCCGCCCTCGAGCACCAGGCTCGGGTCCGGCGTGAGGCCGGCGGCTGTCATCGCCTCGACGAAACCCAGCTCGCGCAGGCGGGCCGACTCCAGGTCGGAGCGTCCGCCCAGGTAGCCGATGCGGGTGTGGCCGAGGGCGATGAGATGCTCGGTGGCGGTGCGCGCGCCGGCCAGGTTGTCGGAGTCCACGGTGGCCGGCCCGGTGGGACCGGTGTGCGGGTCGATGGCGACGATGGGGACGCCCTCGTGCACCGGGAGGGCGAGCGTTGGCGTGACGATCACCACGCCGTCGATCAGGGTGCCGGCGAGGCGCGACAGCGAGCGGCGCTCCCAGCCCACGTGGTCAGTCCGGCCGGCGTCGCCGCAGTAGGCGAGCAGCTCGTAGCCGGTGCCGTCGATGGCGGCGGAGATGCCCTTGAGGAGCTCCGTGCTGAACGGCTCGAACTCGGCGACGAGCACGCCGATCACGTTCGTCTGCCGTCGGCGCAGGCTGCGTGCGACGAGGGACGACTCGTAGCCGAGGTCGGCGACGACTCCGAGCACCCGCTCCGCGGTGGCCGCCGCCACGCCGTACCGCCCGTTGACGACCTTCGACACGGTGGCGACGGAGACGCCGGCGACACGGGCGACGTCGGTGATGGTGGCGCGGCCGGTCGCACGTTCCTGGGTGGCGAAGGATTCCGGGGGCTCCGGACTGCTCGTCACGCTGTCACCCGGTCCGGCGGTGGACCCGGGTGAGCCTGTCCCACTGTGCACGGAAGTGAGAGTACCCCGGGCAACCACGTGTGTCTGGTGGGCCCTACTGTTTCGAAATCGATATCGAAACCGATTGACGAAACCTGCGACCGGCTGCCAGAGTCCTGACTGACGGACCTGTCGTCCGTCAACCGGCAGCCTCCTGCCGACCGTCGATGACGACTTACAAGGGGTTCCACAATGATGAGGAATATGCGCGGAGCGGCACTGGTCGCGCTCGGCAGCACCGTCGCTCTGCTCGTGTCCGGCTGTGTCGGGTCCGGCTCCGGCCCGGACGGCGGCGACTCCAACGAGAACGCCGAGGCGCAGGAGTTCACCTGGTGGCACAACTCGAACGGTGGTGACGGCGAGGAGTACTACGCCCAGGTTGCCGCCGACTTCGAGGCCGAGACCGGTGCCACGGTGAACATCGAGGCCATGGAGCACCAGGACATGCTGACCAAGCTCCAGGCGGCGTTCCAGTCCGGCGACGACGAGCAGATCCCGGACGTCTACATGAGCCGCGGCGGCGGCGAGCTCGCCGCCGAGGTCGAGGCCGGCCTCGTGCGTGACCTCACCGAGGACTCCGCCGACACGATCAGCACGATCTCGAACTTCACCGACCAGTACACGGTGGACGACAAGGTCTACGCGCTGCCCTACTCCATCGGCCTCGTCGGCTTCTGGTACAACAAGGAGATCTTCGAGGACGCCGGCATCACCGAGGTGTCGCCGAGCCCGACCATCGAGGAGTTCAACGGCTACGTCGAGAAGCTGAAGGACTCCGGGGCCACCCCGCTGTCCGTCGGCGCCGGCGACAAGTGGCCGGCCGCGCACTACTGGTACTACGGCGTGGTCCGGGAGTGCCCGTACGAGACGGTCGAGGCCGCGATCGACAGCGCCGACTACTCCGACCCGTGCTTCATCAAGGCGGGCGAGCACGTCGAGGACATCCTCGCGCAGGAGCCCTTCAACAGGGGCTTCCTCACCACCCCGGCGCAGACCGGTCCGACGTCGGCCTCCGGCCTGCTCGCGACCGGCAAGGTCGGGATGGAGCTCGCCGGCCACTGGGAGCCCACGACCACCAGCGACCTCACCGCGGACGGCAAGGTGCCCGACTTCCTCGGCTGGTTCGCGTTCCCGACGTTCGAGGGCCAGGGCGGCGACCCCGTCGACCAGATGGGCGGCGGCGACGCCTGGTCGGTCTCGTCCGCGGCGCCCGACGTGGCGGTCGAGTTCGCCAACTACCTCCTCACGGACGAGGTCCAGCAGGGCTTCGCCGAGCGCGACATGGGCCTGCCGACCAATCCAGAGGCGACCGGTTCGCTCTCGAACGAGACCCTCGCGCAGCTGATCCCGGTGCGGGACGGCGGTGGCGTGACCCAGCTCTACCTGGACACCCGACTCGGCCAGTCCGTCGGCGGCGCCATGAACGACGAGATCGCCCTCATGTTCGCCGGCGAGGCGGGCCCGCAGGACGTCGTCGACGCCATCCAGGCCGCGGCCGAAGCGGAGCAGTGAGCCGGTGACCTCGACAGCAGCCAGGGTCGGGCGCGACAAGGTCAGCCGTGACGGGGGGAGCCCTGCCGGGGCGGCCCGGGACAGGGCGAACCGGGACAGGCTTCGCTCGGCGTGGCGCAAGCGCCTCGAGATCGCGTTCTTCGTCACGCCCGCCCTGGCGCTGTTCGCACTCTTTGTGATCTGGCCGATCATCACGGCGGTCCAGCTCTCGGTGTTCCGCTGGAAGGGATTCGGCCCGCTGACCGACTTCGTCGGCCTGCGGAACTACCTGACGGTGCTGAACGACGACGTCTTCGTCGACGCGGTGATCCACAACCTGATCATCGTCGGCGGCTCGATCGTGGTGCAGCTCCCGCTGGGCCTGGCCATCGCGTTGCTGCTCAACCGCAAGATGTGGGGTCAGGGCCTCCTGCGCACGATCATCTTCGTGCCGTACGTGCTGGCCGAGGTCATCGCGGGCGTGGTCTGGTTCCAGCTGTTGCAGCCGCAGTACGGCGTCATCGACAACCTGCTCGGTTCCGTCGGGCTGGAAGCCCCGGAGCAGGGCTGGCTCGGTGACCCGGACCTCGCGCTGGGCACCGTGCTCGTGGTGCTCACCTGGAAGTACCTCGGCCTGGCCGTGATCCTGTTCCTCGCCGGCCTGCAGAGCGTGCCGGAGGAGCTCTACGAGGCGGCGCAGCTCGACGGTGCCACCTGGTGGCAGGTGCAGCGCAGGATCACCGTCCCGCTGCTCGGCCCGACCATGCGGACCTGGGCGTTCCTTTCGATGATCGGCTCGCTCCAGCTCTTCGACATGGTGTGGATCCTGACCGGCGGTGGCCCGGCCAACTCCACGACCACGATGGCGACCTACCTCATCAACGAGGGCACCCAGAGCCAGAACTTCGGTATCGCGGGGGCCGCCTCCGTGATCCTGTTCGTCATCGCGCTCGTCATGGCCGTCCTCTACCAGCAGCTGGTCCTGAGCCGGGACACGCGGCCCGACGTGGTGACGCGGAAGAAGAAGACGAGAAAGGTGATCCGGTGAGCGCTTCGAACAGGCACGTCCTGATGCGCGCCCCCAGTACCCATGGCCGGACCGGGAAGGGCCGTTCCTTCGGGGGCGGCAGCCCGCTCGTCTACGCGATCTCCCTCGTGGTCGTCGCGCTCACCCTGGGGCCGGTGCTCTACGGCGTGCTGGGCGGGTTCCGCACCAACGCCCAGATCGCCGATAACCCGGCCGGCCTGCCGGGACCCTGGGTGCTCGACAACTACGTCAGTGTCCTGACCGGTGCCAGCTTCTGGCAGTACGCGCTCAACTCGACGATCGTCGCAGTGCTGACCACGGCGATCACCGTGGTGTTCGGCGTGATGGCCGCCTACCCGCTGGCCCGGTACGAGTTCAAGGGCCGCGAGGGGCTGTTCATGGTCTTCGTGGTGGGCCTGCTGTTTCCTGCGACCGTGGCCATCGTCCCGCTGTTCATCCTCATCACGCAGAACCTGCAGCTGGGGAACACGTGGATCGGCGTCGCGCTGCCGCAGGCCGCGTTCGCCCTGCCCGTGACCGTCGTGATCCTCCGGCCGTTCCTGGCCGCGCTCCCGAAGGAGCTCGAGGAGGCGGCACAGCTCGACGGGACGTCCCGGATCGGCTTCTTCTGGCGCATCCTGCTGCCGCTGTCCGGCCCAGGGATGGTGACGGTCGGCGTGCTCGCCTTCGTCGGGTCGTGGAACGCGTACCTGCTGCCGCTGCTCCTGCTGCAGTCGGACATGCGGACGCTGCCGCTCGGCGTCGCCGACTACTCGTCGGAGTACGCGTCGGACACGGCGGGCGTGTTCGCCTTCACGACGCTCGCCATGATCCCCGCCCTGGTGTTCTTCCTCGCCATGCAGAAGCGCATCGTCGGCGGGCTCACCGGGGCCGTCAAGGGCTGAGCAGAGCGCGGCCGTCGCGCAGGGGGTCCCGCTCCGGGCGGACCACGTATCCAGCAGGGCTGACAAGCAGGTTGAGAAAGGATTTCAATGACGGAGCTGCCGGTGGCAACCCGGGCGATGCCCGAGGTGTCGGAGCGCGTGCGCGCGCTGCACGCACAGATGACTCTCGAAGAGAAGCTGGCACAGCTGGTCGGGTACTGGCTGGACCAGGGCGGCAACGTCGTGGCACCGATGCAGGGCGAGATGGCCGGCGGCCAGGGCTCCAGCTCGCTCCAGGAGACCACGAAGCACGGCCTGGGGCACTACACCCGCGTGTACGGCACGCGGCCGGTCGACCCGGTCGAGCGGGCCGCGTGGCTCTGGGGCGAGCAGCGGCGGCTGAAGCGCGAGACGCGCCTCGGGATCCCAGCCCTGGTCCACGAGGAGTGCCTCACGGGCCTCGCGGCCTGGCAGGCGGCGACCTTCCCGACGCCGCTCGCGTGGGGGGCGTCGTTCGACCCGGACCTCGTGGCCGACATGGGCCGCGTCATCGGCGAGTCGATGCGCGAGCTCGGGGTCCACCAGGGTCTGGCGCCCGTGCTCGACGTCGTCCGTGACCCCCGCTGGGGGCGCGTCGACGAGTGCATCGGCGAGGACCCGTACCTCGTCGGCACGGTCGGCACCGCCTACGTCCGTGGGATCCAGGGCGCCGGCGTCCACGCGACGCTCAAGCACTTCGTCGCCTACTCCGGGTCCAAGGCGGGTCGCAACCACGCCCCGGTGAGCGCGGGCCCGCGCGAGATCGCCGACGTCTACCTCCCGCCGTTCGAGATGGCGGTGCTCGACGGCGGGGTGCGTAGCGTCATGGCGTCGTACAACGATGTCGACGGCGTACCCATGCACTCGTCGGGCGAGTACCTCACGGACCTGCTCCGCGAGAAGTGGGGGTTCGACGGCGTGGTGGTCGCCGACTACTTCGGCGTCGCGTTCCTGAACGTCATGCATGCCATCGCGGCCGACCGGGGTGCGGCTGCCGCTGCGGCGCTCGAAGCGGGCGTCGACATCGAGCTGCCGTCGGGCGACGCCTATCTCGAGCCGCTCGCCGCGCTCGTCATCGACGGGACCGTGCCGGTCGAGATCGTGGACCGGTCGGTGCTGCGCGCGCTCAAGCAGAAGGAGGAGCTCGGTCTGCTCGAGCCGGACGCGTTCGAGGACGCGCCGCCCGCCGTCGTCGACCTGGACTCGCCCGCGCACCGCGACATCGCCCGGCGTCTCGCCGAGGAGTCGGTGGTCCTGCTCTCGAACGACGGCGTGCTGCCGCTCGGCTCGTGGCACGACAAGCCGGCCCGTGTGGCGGTGATCGGGCCCAACGCTGCCCGACCCGAGGCGCTGATGGGCTGCTACTCGTTCCCGAACCATGTGCTCGCGCACTTCCCGGGCGTCCCGGCCGGGTTCGAGATCCCGTCCGTCGCCGACGCGCTGGCCACGGAGTTCGACCGGGCGGGCCTGCCGGCTCCCGAGCTCACGTTCGCGGAGGGCTGCGCCGTCGAGGGGGACGACACCTCCGGGTTCCCCGAGGCCGTCGCCGCCGCCGCGGCGGCCGACGTTGCGGTGGTCGTGGTGGGTGACCAGGCCGGGCTGTTCGGCCGGGGCACCGTGGGCGAGGGCAACGACAGCGAGTCGCTGGAGCTGCCAGGGGTCCAGCGGGAGCTCGTCGAGGCGGTGCTCGCCGCTGGCAAGCCGGTCGTCATGGTGCTGATCACCGGCCGTCCGTACGCGGTGGGCTGGGCGCTCGACCCCTCGGACGACGGGGCCGCGCGGCCCGGCGCCGTGCTCCAGTCCTTCTTCCCCGGCGAGGAGGGCGGCACCGCGCTCGCCGGCGTGATCTCCGGCCGGGTGAACCCCTCCGGGCGGCTTCCCGTGTCGCTCCCGCGCTCCACGGGTTCGCAGCCGTACTCCTACCTGCACCCGATCCTGGGCGGCACGTCGGAGGTGACGGCTACCGACTCGGCACCGCTGCGTACCTTCGGGTTCGGGCTGTCGTACACGACGTTCGCGCACGAGCTGGTCTCCGTCGACCCGTCCGTCGAGGCGGGCGGCAGGTTCGACGTCGTCGTGACGGTGACGAACACCGGTGCGGTGGCCGGCTCCGACGTCGTGCAGCTGTACGGCCACGACGTGGTGGGGTCCGTCGCGCGGCCCACGGCGCAGCTGCTCGGCTACCACCGGGTCACGCTGGCGCCGGGGGAGTCGACGACCGTCACGTTCGACGTGCCGACCGCTCGGTTCGCGTTCACCGACCGCAGGATGGTGCGTGTGGTCGAGCCCGGTGACGTCGAGGTGTGGGTCGGCGCGCACGCGGCCGACAGCGTTGTCAGAGTGGTGGCGGAGGGTATCGCCGACCTGAACGAGCCGAACGACGCGCCGGACGGCACCGCCCACGTCGCCGCGCAGGCGGCCCGCCGGACGGTAGTGATCACGGGCGACGTGCACGAGATAACGACGGCGGACGCCAGGTGGGTCAGAGCCACAACCTGACCCAGGCTCGTTGAGTGCTGGGTATTTGCGCGTCTCGCGGCCGCTACGGCGCAAATACCCAGCACTCAACGGGTTGGGGCGGTGAGAGGATGGGCCGATGCGCATCGATGTCTGGCTATGGGCGGTGCGGCTGACCAAGAGCCGGTCGGTCGCGGCCGACCTGTGCCGCAGCGGGCGCGTCCGCATCAACGGCAAGGTCGCGAAGGCGTCGGCGTCCGTCGCCGTCGGTGATCGCGTGACGTGGCGCGACCCACTGCGGGACCGGGACGTCGAGGTGGTGGAGCTGCTGCTCAAGCGAGTGGGCGCCCCGATAGCGGCCAAGGCGTACCTGGACCACAGCCCGGCCCTGCCGACGCGCGTCGAGCGGGAGGCCGTTGGGCTGCGCGACCGCGGGACGGGGCGCCCGACCAAGCGGGAGCGGCGCGATATCGACAGGTTGCGCGGCCGGATCTGACGTAGCGGTTCGAGTGCCTTCGCGGGCGCCATGAGATCTGAGAATCACCCGGGTGAGTTCTTGGAGTTTCTGGGCTTTTGTCTGTTTGGGAGCGGTACTTTCGCGCCACATCCCTGCCCAGTGCAGGTCCAGTGCGCCCCGACATCCTGGGAGCGCCCCAGCCTGGAGAACCAATGCATCCTCGCACCCGACGTCGCACCAGAACTCTGGCCTCGGCCACCGTGCTAGCACTTCTGGCAGTACCGGGCACGGCGTTCGCCGCTCCTGAACCGGCTCCTGTTCCCATCCCGGTTCCCAACGCTCTGGACGGCAGCGGTGTCGAGCCGGCGCAGCACGCCGCCGAGCCAGCGGACAAGATCACCCCCGCCGCCAAGCGGGCCTTCGCCGCCCCCGGCGACACGAGCTTCTGGCTGCGCTTCGCAGACTCGCCGGACCTGGACGCGGCGGGCGCGATCACCAGCTGGTCGGAGCGCGGCAAGTACGTGTACGACACGCTCGTCGCGGCGGCCGAGGCCTCCCAGGAGCAGGCGATCGCGGAGCTGGAGGCATCAGGTACCGAGTACACGTCGTACTGGGCCACCAACGCCATCCTCGTGGAGGACGGCTCGCTCGGCCTGGCCACCGACCTCGCGGCCGACGCCGACGTCCTGGAGATCCGCCCGACCGCGCACTACGAGGCGCCGGAGCCGGTCGAGGTGGCCGCGCAGCCGGAGACGAGTGTCGCGCCCTCCGCCGCGGAGAGCCCGGTCTGGGGACTCACCGCGATCAATGCGGACGACCTGTGGAGCAGAGGCATCACCGGCGAGGGCATCGTGGTGGCGAACATCGACACCGGAGTCGACGGCAGCCACACCGCTCTGTCCGGGCAGTACCGCGGCGCGGGTGCGGCCGATCCTGACGCCTACAACTTCTTCTCGGTCGACGGGCGACCTGACCCCCACGACGCGGACGGCCACGGCACGCACACCATGGGCACCATGGTCGGCGGCAGCGTCCGGGTCGGTGTCGTCGACCGGCCCGTCGGCGTCGCGCCCGGTGCCGAGTGGATCGCTGCAGCGGGTGGCGCCGACGGATGGGCGGACGAGGACCTGATCGCTTCCGGTGAGTGGATCCTGGCCCCCTACGACCAGGACTCGGCCGACCCGGTTCCGGACACGACGAAGCGGCCCCACGTGGTGAACAACTCGTGGGGTGCGGACTTCTCGACGGACCCGTTCATGGAGGACATCGTCACGGCCTGGGAGGCCGCCGGTATCTTCGCCACGTTCGCCAACGGGAACGCGGGTGGGTTCGGGTGCGAGGCGGCCGGCTCCCCGGCTTCCCGGACCGTCAACTATGCGGTCGGCGCGTTCGCCGAGGGCGGGGTGATCGCCGACTTCTCCTCGCGCGGCCCGGGGCAGAGCGGCACGGTCAAGCCGGACATCGCCGCACCGGGCGCCGGCATCCTGTCAGCTCTGCCAGGCGAAGGGTCGGACTACCTGAGCGGCACGTCGATGGCCGCCCCGCACGTCGCCGGCGCCGTCGCACTGCTGTGGAGCGCCGACCCGGAGCTGGTCGGCAACGTCCAGGCGACCCGCGCCATCCTGGACGGAACGGCGCGAGATGTGAACGACACGTCGTGCGGCGGTGCCGCCGACGACAACAACGTGTGGGGCGAGGGCAAGCTCGACGTCCTTGCGGCTTACGAGCTCGCGCAGGAGTCGACGTTCGACGCGACGACCACGCCGACCATCTCCGGCGAACATCAGGTAGGCAAGCCCCTGACCGCTTCGGTCGCCCCCTGGAGCCCCGCCGCGGCATTCACCTACCAGTGGCGCAGGGACGGCGACATGATCGCGGGTGCGAGGAAGTCGACCTACACCCCGGACGGCGCCGATCTCGGTGCTGAGCTGTCGGTCACCGTGGTCGGCTCTGCCGGCGGCCACACGCCCACCTCCACGACCAGCGTCAAGACGCCCGAGATCACGGTCGGCACCTTGGCGGCGTCGACCCCAAGGATCGACGGCACCGTCCGTGTGGGCTCCACGCTCCGGGCGCTCGCGGGCTCGTGGACGTCGGGTACCCGGTTCACCTACCGGTGGTACGCCGACGGGACCGTTATCCGAGGCGCCACCGGGTTCACCTTCACGCCCACCGCCACGCAGCGCGGCAAGACGCTCACGGTCCGGATCTTCGGTTCCCGCGCCGGGTACAACGCGGCGAGCCGGATCAGTGGGGCCACGTCCGCCGTAGCCGCGGGGGTGATCTCCCAGGCGCGGCCGGTGATCATCGGCCGTGCGACGCCTGGCGCCACGCTGACCGTCTCCCGGCCGCCGTCGGTCTCCTCGCCCGACTCCGTCTCCTACCGGTGGAGGCTCGACGGGCAGTACATCCGGGGCGCGACGAAGCGCACGCTGACCATGAGGTCCGCGTGGAGGGGCCACCTCATCACGGTCGGCGCGACCGTGCAGAAGTCCGGGTACACGACCAAGTCCGTCACGTCCGCGAGTGCGAGGGTCGGGGGCGCGTACTCGAAGTCCCCGAACCCCGTGATCTCCGGCACCAAGCGCGTGGGTTCCACCCTCACGGCCACGCGCGGTACCTGGTCGCCCACGCCGTCGTCGTTCTCGTTCCAGTGGTACGCGGACGGCCGGCCGATCTCGGGGGCCACCACGTCGAGGTACCGGCCGACGGGAAGCGACTACAAGAAGGAGATCACCGTTACGGTGCGCACCTACCGGGCGGGCTGGGGCACCACGCTGCGGCGCAGTGCGGCGACCAGCGAGGTGCTCGCGTCGGCCGTGCGGTGGAGGGGTGATGACGAGCAGGCTTGGTTGGTGGGGCCGGACAGCGTGCCTGCGACGACCTACATCGCGCAGGCGGGCTCGGCCGGGTGCGAATGGGGGCGCCAGTCCCCTACCGAGATGCTCGGCCACAGCGTCGGAGCGGGCCAGCGCCTGTTCACGGTGGTGGGCACCGATGACAGCGTCTGGGCGAGCGAGAGCTGCGGCATCTGGATCAAGTACTACCCCGGGATGGCCAGGCCGAGCGCTTCGACCGCCGCGAACGGCGTCTATGTCCTCGGCGACCACCTCGAGCGTGGTGTGTACTCCACCACCGGTCCGGTCGACGCGGACACGTCGTGCACGTACACCTTCTACAAGGGCTTCTACGGCCAGGACGGGGTGATCAGCCGCGGCACCGTGGCGGAGGCCACGACCGTCACGATGCCGTCCTCCGCCAAGGGCTTCGAGACCAGCGGCTGCAGCTGGAAGCGCATCGGCTGAGCCGTCGCCCGGGTGAACTCTTCGGACTTTCGGGGATCTTGACCGGCTGAGAGGGCTACGTTCTTGACAAGAGTCCTGCCGAGCGCAGGTCCAGCGCGCCTGGCACCCCGGGCGCCCCAGCCCCGGGAGTAGCCATGCACCCACTCACACGGCGTCTCTCCAGAGCCCTGGCCTCGGCCGCCGCTCTGACGCTCCTCGTGACGCCCGCGGCCGCCGTCGCCGCGCCCGACCCCGACGGGAACGCCGACGGCCGCACCCCGACCACCGTGACCAGCGCGGAGACGTCCGCCGACGTCCCACTGGAGTCGTCGACCCCGAGGATCGTCGGCGGCGCCCAGGTGGGCAAGACGTCCAAGGCGCACGCGGGTACGTGGACCTCCGGCACCACCTTCACCTATCAGTGGTTCGCGGACGGCGTGCCGATCAGCGGCGCGACCGAGTTCGCCTTCACCCCGACCGCGGCGCACCACGCCAAGAGGCTCACCGTCCGGCTCGATGGCTCCCGGGAGGGCTACCTTCCGGTGAGCCGGACCAGCGGGCGCACAAGCTTTGTCTCCCGGGGGGACATCTCCCAGCCGCGGCCGGTGATCCTCGGCCGTGCGACGCCCGGTGCCACGCTGACCGTCTCCCGGCCGCCGTCCTTCCCCACGCCTGACTCCGTCTCCTACCGGTGGAGGCTCGACGGGCAGTACATCCGGGGCGCGACGAAGCGCACGCTGACCATGAGACCCGAGTGGAGGGGTCACATCATCACGGTCGGCGTGACCCTGAAGGAGCCCGGGTACAGGGACAGGTCGGTCACGTCCGCGGGTGCGAGGGTCGGGGGCGCGTACTCGAAGTCTCCGAACCCGGTGATCTCGGGCACCAAGCGCGTGGGTTCCACCCTCACGGCCACGCGCGGCACCTGGTCGCCCACGCCGTCGTCGTTCTCCTTCCAGTGGTACGCGGACGGCCGGCCGATCTCCGGGGCCACGAAGTCGAGGTACCGGCCGACGGGAAGCGACTACAAGAAGGAGATCACCGTTACGGTGCGCACCTACCGGGCGGGCTGGGGCACCACGCTGCGGCGCAGCGCGCCGACCAGCGAGGTGCTCGCGTCGGCCGCGCGGTGGAAGGACGACGGGAAGGACGAGTCGTTCTACGTGGGGGCGGAGGAGCGTGGCGTGATCGCGACGACCTACATCGCGCAGGCGGGCTCCGGCGAGTGCGTCTGGGGGCGCCAGGGTTCTGCCGGGACGGAGCTCGCCCGGGACGTCGGTTCTGGCCAGCGCATGTTCACGATTCTGCCCACCGACCACGCCGTCTGGACGAACGAGGCCTGCGGCATCTGGATCAAGTACTACCCAGGGATGGTCAAGAGGAGCGACTCGACTGCCGCGGACGGCACCTACGTCCTCGGCGACCATCTCAACCGCGGCGCGTACTCCACCACCGGTCCGGTCGACGCGGACACACCGTGCAGGTACACCTTCTACGAGGGCTTCTACGGCGAGTCCGCGGTGATCAGCAGCGAAGAGGTGACTGAGCCCACGACCATCACGTTGCCCGACACCGCGTACGGTTTCGCGACCGCCGGCTGCGCGTGGCAGCGGATCGGCTGAGCTGTCGCCGGAGCGCCGGGCGTGCGGGGGAGACCCTGCGCGCCCGGCGCGCCGTCGTCTCCAGGGCGCGCGGTAGCGTCGCTCCATGACAACGGCCGAGACCACCGCCGACCGCATCGCGGCACTCCTCGAGAAGCACCCCGTCTGGGACGGGCACAACGACCTCCCGTGGGAGCTGCGCGAACAGTCGGCCTACGACCTCTCCGCCGTAGACATCGCGCAGCGGCTCACCACCACCCACACCGACCTGCCGCGGCTGCGCGAGGGTGGTGTCGGTGCCCAGTTCTGGTCCGTCTACGTACCCTCACGGCTCCAGGGCGGGGCGGCGGTCACAGCGACGCTCGAACAGATCGACTGCGTGCACCGCATGGCCGAGCGGTACCCGGACACGCTCCGGCTCGCCCTCACCGCCGCCGACGTCGAACAGGCGTGGGCGGACGGGCGGATCGCCTCCCTCATGGGTGCCGAGGGCGGCCACTCCATCGACGAGTCCTTGGCCGTGCTGCGCATGCTCTACGCGCTCGGCGTGCGCTACATGACTCTCACGCACAACGACAACGTGCCGTGGGCCGACTCGGCCACCGACGACGAGGTGCTGGGCGGGCTCTCCCCGTTCGGCGAGGACGTCGTGCGCGAGATGAACCGCCTCGGCATGCTCGTGGACCTCTCGCACACCTCCGCCGGCACCATGCGCCACGCCCTGCGCGTCACCTCGGCCCCGGTCGTCTTCAGCCACTCCAGCGCCCGCGCCGTCTGCGACGTCCCCCGCAACGTGCCCGACGACGTCCTGGGCGCCCTCGCGACCAACGGCGGCGTCTGCATGGTGACGTTCGTGCCGCAGTTCGTCTCGCCCGCGGTCGCCGAGTGGCGTGCGACCGGCGCGGAGGCAGCAGCGGCCCAGGGCATCAAGAACACCGACCTCGGGGCCTTCGAGCCCTTCATCGCCGAGTGGCGGGCCAGGCACCCCCAGCCCCGCACCACGCTGTCCGACGTCGTCGCGCACGTCGAGCACGTCCGCGAGGTCGCCGGCGTCGACCACGTGGGACTCGGCGGGGACTACGACGGGACCCCCACCCTGCCCGAAGGGCTGGAGGACGTGACGGGCTACCCCCGCCTGCTCGCGGCGCTCGCGGACAACGGCTGGTCCGATGCCGACCTTGGCAAGCTGACCAGCGGTAACGCGCTGCGCCTGCTGCGGGACGCCGAGTCGGTGGCGGAGCGGACCGCGCGCTGACTCAGCTGGGCAGCTGGACCACCTTGCGCTGGAAGCCCAGGGCCACCTTCTGCAGGGACTCGAGCGGTTCCTGCTCGTTGTGGTAGCTGATCTGCCGCAGCATCGAGCCGGACGAGGCGAGCAGCGCGACGATCACGTCGCGTGCGTCCTCGCGCGTCTCGAGGGCCTCCTGCAGCAGGTCCTGGACGTGAGGCGATCTGAGGCCGTCTTCCTCGGGATCGAGCAGAGCTGTCAGGAGCGCGATCGACAACGAGCTTCCGTGGATGCTTGCCATGGTGGTCTCCCCCCGTCGGGGCCCGGGGTTCCCGGGCATCAGGCACCCGCGGGCAGGCCCGCGGGGTACTCGTCCGACGCCCCACCCCCTGTGGCCTCGGTCGTGCACCCTTGTGTACCGCAGGTCAGAGCGTCGCGCCTGTTGACAGGGGCGAAACAGGGCCGACGGCGGCGTGTCGCGCCGCAGGGTGTCGGGGCGGCCTGGCCGGCCCCGGACGGCCGGGTGTCCTCAGCCGGGTGTCCTCAGCTGTGCAGGATCAGCTGGAACAGGATGTGGTCCTGCCACTGCCCGCCGATCTTCAGATAGCTGGGCGCGAAGCCGATCCGCTCGAAGCCGAGCCGGGTCAGCACGGCCTGCGACGCCTCGTTGTGCGGGAGCGTTGCCGCCTGGAGACGATGCAGGCCCAGCTCGTCCCGGGCGTGGACCACGAGCGCTTCGATGGCGCGGGTCATCAGGCCCCGGCCGGTGAACCGGGTGTCGAGCCAGTAGCCGACGTGCCCGTTCTGGAAGGCGCCGCGCACGATGTCGGTGAGGTTCAGCCGGCCCACGATCTCGCCGTCGGCCTCGAGCACCGTGTGCAGTGCGCGGCCCGTCGAGTTCTCCAGGACCTGCGCCCAGAGGCGTTCCTTGTGCCACTCCTCCGTGTAGAACTCCTCGGGCCGCGCGGGGTCCCACGGCGCGAGGTGCTCGCGGTTGCGGGCGTAGCCGTGGGCGAGTGCCACCGCGTCGTCCTTGGTCAGCTCGCGCAGCGTGACGTCGTCGGTCAGGGCGATCTCGAAGGGCATGGCGAACACCATAATCCCGGCGCCGGTCTGTTCTCCCGCGACGGGAACCATCCGGGGCCGGTGGAGGTTGAGTGAAGCAGGCTCAACTTTGGAGGTGCGGGCTTGCTTCCTCGCGATCTCCCGTTTAAGTTGAGTGCAGCAGACTCAACCTGTCGTAGGAAGGCAGCAACATGGCACGCTCAGTAGGTATCGACCTCGGAACCACGAACTCGGTGGTGACCGTCCTCGAGGGCGGGGAGCCCACCGTCATCGCCAACGCGGAGGGCTCGCGGACCACCCCCTCGGTGGTCGCGTTCTCCAAGACCGGCGAGGTCCTCGTGGGTGAGGTCGCCAAGCGTCAGGCGGTCACCAACGTCGACCGCACCATCTCCTCGGTCAAGCGCCACATGGGCACCGACTGGTCGCAGGACATCGACGACAAGAAGTACACGGCGCAGGAGATCTCGGCCCGGATCCTCGGCAAGCTCAAGCGCGACGCCGAGGAGTACCTCGGCGAGCCCGTCACCGAGGCCGTCATCACCGTCCCGGCGTACTTCAACGACGCCGAGCGCCAGGCCACGAAGGACGCCGGCCAGATCGCCGGCCTCGACGTCAAGCGCATCGTCAACGAGCCGACGGCGGCGGCGCTCGCCTACGGCCTCGACAAGGGCAAGGAGGACGAGCTCATCCTCGTCTTCGACCTCGGTGGCGGTACGTTCGACGTCTCCCTGCTCGAGGTGGGCAAGGACGAGGACGACTTCTCGACCATCCAGGTGCGCGCCACCTCCGGTGACAACCGCCTCGGTGGTGACGACTGGGACTCCCGCGTCGTGGAGCACCTCATCAAGCAGGTGAAGAACTCCTCGGGCGTCGACCTGTCGAAGGACAAGATCGCGCTGCAGCGGCTCCGCGAGGCCTCCGAGCAGGCCAAGAAGGAGCTCTCGTCCTCGACGAGCACCAACATCTCGATGCAGTACCTGTCGATGAGCGAGAACGGCCCCATCCACCTGGACGAGAAGCTCACGCGCGCTCAGTTCCAGCAGATGACGCAGGACCTCATCGACCGCACCAAGGCTCCGTTCCACGCGGTGATCCGCGACGCGGGCATCTCCGTCTCCGACATCGACCACGTCGTGCTCGTGGGTGGCTCCACCCGCATGCCCGCCGTGACCGAGGTCATCAAGGAACTCACCGGCGGCCGCGAGCCCAACAAGGGTGTGAACCCGGACGAGGTCGTCGCCGTCGGCGCGGCCCTGCAGGCCGGCGTCATCACCGGTGACCGCAAGGACGTCCTGCTGATCGACGTCACCCCGCTGTCCCTCGGTATCGAGACCAAGGGTGGCGTGATGACCAAGCTCATCGAGCGCAACACGGCCATCCCGACCAAGCGCAGCGAGGTCTTCTCCACGGCGGACGACAACCAGCCGTCCGTGGCGATCCAGGTGTTCCAGGGTGAGCGCGAGTTCACGCGCGACAACAAGCCGTTGGGCGTGTTCGAGCTCACCGGCATCGCACCGGCTCCGCGCGGTGTGCCGCAGATCGAGGTCACGTTCGACATCGACGCGAACGGCATCGTGCACGTGTCCGCCAAGGACCGTGGCACGGGCATGGAGCAGTCGATGAAGATCACCGGCGGTTCGGCCCTCCCCAAGGAGGACATCGACCGCATGGTCAAGGACGCCGAGACGCACGCCGAGGAGGACAAGAAGCGGCGCGAGGACGCGGACACCCGCAACCAGGCCGAGACCTTCGCGTACTCCATGGAGAAGCAGATCGCGGACAACCGCGACAAGCTGCCGGCCGAGGTCGTCACCGAGGTCGAGACCGACATCGCCGCGGTCAAGTCCGCGCTCGAGGGCGAGGACTCCGAGGCCGTGAAGACCGCGTACGAGAAGCTCGGTGCGTCCTCGCAGAAGATCGGCGAGGCTCTGTACTCCGCCGAGCAGCCCGCGGCGCAGGGTGCCGAGGGCGGCCCGCAGACAGCGAACGCGCAGGCGGCTCCTGAGGAGGACGTCGTCGACGCCGAGATCGTGGACGACGAGGACGAGCGCAAGTGACCGAAGAGAATCCGCAGGGACCCCCTGAGCCGGATGGCTCGGGAGATCAGCCCTTCCATTTCAGGGACAAGCGCAAGGTGAACAACTCCGGCGACCAGAGCCGGCCGACCGAGCCCGGCGCACCGGACGAGGCTGCTGGCGAGCCCGCCCCGGAGGTCGAGCCTGCCCCGGAGGTCGAGCCTGCCCCGGGGGTCGAGCCTGTCGAGACCCCCGCGCAGTCGGCCGCCTCCGGCGATCCGCTGGAGGGGCTCGACTTCGAGCCGTCCGGCGACGCGGCCGAGGCCGCGGCCGTGCTCAAGGCACAGGCCGAGGCCGCGGATCACCTGGACGCGCTGCAGCGTGAGCGGGCCAGCTTCACGAACTACCGCAACCGGGCGCTGCGTGATCAGGACGCCGCACGGGACCGGGGTGTGCAGGACGTGCTGGTCGCGCTGATGCCCGTGCTCGACGACATCGAGCGCGCGAAGCAGCACGGCGAGCTGAGCGGTCCCATGGCGGCGATCGCGGAGAAGGTCGACCAGAGCCTGCAGAAGTTCGGTGTCGAGCGGTTCGGCAAGGTGGGGGAGGAGTTCGACCCCACCCTGCACGAGGCGCTCATGCACTCGACCTCCGCTGACGCGACGGCAGCCACGGTGAACCTCGTGGTGGAGCCGGGGTACAAGATCGGCGACAAGGTGGTCCGGGCGGCACGAGTGGGCGTCGTCGGACCGGAGTGATCGCTCGGTGGTCGAGTTCGTCGAGACCCAGGTCTCGACGAGCTCGACCACCGGTATCGACGCGGAAGGAGGTGCCATGACCGGTCAGGACTGGATGGAGAAGGACTTCTACGCCGTGCTGGGCGTACCAAAGGACGCCGACGACGCGGCCATCAAGAAGGCCTACCGCAAGCTGGCGCGCCAGTATCACCCCGATCAGAACCAGGGCAACGCGTCCGCGGAGACCAGGTTCAAGGAGATCGGTGAGGCCTACGCGGTGCTGTCCGACGCGGAGCAGCGCCGCCAGTACGACGCCGTGCGTGCCATGGCGGGCGGTGCACGCTTCTCCGCGGGGCCCGGCGGCGCCGGTGCCGGTGGCTTCGAGGACATCATGGGCGCCATGTTCGGTGGCGGCCAGGGCCCGGCCGGCCGGGGCGGGCCCCGTGTCCGGTACTCGCAGGGCGGTAACGCGGGCCCGGGATTCGAGGACATCCTCGGCTCGATGTTCGGTGGTGCGAGGCCCGGCTACGGGTCAGCAGGCCCTACCGGGTTCACCGCGCCGACCCAGGGCGCCGACATCGTCGCGCAGGTCACCTTGCCGTTCCGCGCGGCAGTCGAGGGCACGACCGCTGAGCTGGAGGTCAACGGCCGCACCATCACGGCCCGGGTCCCCCCGGGCATCAACGACGGCAAGAAGCTCCGCCTCCGTGGCAAGGGCAAGCCTGGCGTCGGCGGTGGCACGGCAGGCGACCTGGTGGTCACCGTGCACGTGGCGCCCCACCCGGTCTGGACCCTCGACGGGCTCGACCTGCGCATGACCGTGCCCGTCACCTTCGCCGAGGCGGCTCTCGGCACCACCCTGAAGGTGCCGACCCTCGACGGCGCGACCGTACGGCTGAAGGTGCCGGCGGGCACGCCGTCGGGCAGGGTGCTCCGCGTCAAGGGGCGCGGCGTGCAGACGGCGGCTGCGAACGGCGACCTGCTCGTGAGTGTGCAGGTGGTCGTGCCGCAGAAGCTCAGTAGAAAGGCAAAGCAGGCGCTCGAGACGTTTGCCGCCGAGAGCGACGGCGAGGACGTGCGCGCCGGGCTGGCCGAGCGGGCGGCGGAATAGCCATCGGCGCGGTGGGGCATATGTCCCACCGCGCCGCGGTCGGTTAACCTGCCCGCACGCAGAGCGAAGCGAAACGAGACAGGGAGAGGAGCACATGGTCGACGACGACGCGCCCGTGCTCACCGTCTCCAAGGCCGCCGACCTCGCGGGCATGCACCCGCAGACGTTGCGGCAGTACGACCGCCTCGGTCTGGTGGTGCCTCGGCGCACCCGTGGCAGGGGTCGCCGGTACTCACGCCGGGACGTGGCGCGCCTGCTGCAGGTGCAGCGGCTCGCGCAGGTCGAGGGCATCAACCTCGCGGGGATCAAGCGCATCCTCGACCTGGAGGCCCACGTCTCCGTGCTGGAGGAGCGCCTCGGTGACCTGTTGATGCGGGTCCAGGAGGAAGGCCGTGTGTTCGCCGCCGGCCCGGATGCCGGCGACGTCGTGGTGGTCCAGCGCGGCCAGCGGGTCCGCAGCGCGGCGACGCGGGTCGACCTCGAGCGTCGCGCCGTCGGTGGCGGTGCGGTGGTGCTCTGGCGACCGGCCCCCCGCCGCGAAGGGTGAGTGCTCACGTCGCGGGCGCAATTTCGGCAACGCAATTCTTTCGTTAATCGAGAATGCGTCGCAGAAAATAGGTTAGGCATTCCTTGCTCTACGGGTTCTGCATTTCCGGAATAGGATCGGCCTATCGGAGAAGTCCCAGCGCCCCACGCGAGGAGTGAGCCATGAGCACGCTGATGGAAATGCCTGAGGTCGCCGAGTGCTCGATCGACGGCTGCGGCTACAACCACGACCACGGCTGCCACGCAGGCGCCGTCACCATCGCCGGGCACCGGGGCGACGCCTCCTGCGCCACGTTCATCCCGCTGAGCACCAAGGGCGGCCTCGAGAAGGTCATCGCCCACGTCGGTGCCTGCCAGCGTGGGGAGTGCCTGCACAACGACAACCTGGAGTGCAGCGCCCCGTCGATCCGGGTGGGCGCCGGCCCGGAGGAACCGGGGCACGCCGACTGCCTCACCTTCCGGGAAGGCTGACCGGGTCGGGTACGAATCGGCCCGTGACGAGGCAGAGCGCCTGCTCGACATCGAGCGGGCGCTCCTGCTGTGCGGGTTCGGGGGGCTCAGCGGGTCCGGAGAACCTCAGCGAGCCAGGTGGTCGAGCAGCAACAACGCGTCGTCGTGCGTCCCCGGCAGTCGCTCGACCCAGACCCGGGTCGGCCGGCGCACCTCCGTGATGAGGCCGAGCACCTCGGCGTTGCGCTCCACGACGCGGCGCAGCGACTGGCCGAGCTCGGCGGTCGTCGGGCCGCGCTCGCACAGCACCACGAAAGTGCCGTCGTCGACCGCGGCCATGGGATGGCCTTCGCCGAAGACCTGGTGCAGCGTGCGGCCGATCGCGGCGGAGCGCGCGAGCCGCTGCCATGTGTCGAGACTGTCCAGGCCGACGTCGAGCACGAGCAGGCAGTGGGAGGCTCCCGCGGTGGTTCCGCCGCGCTGCGCCGTGCCGTAGGTCTCGCGCAGCCGCTCGCCCAGGTACTCGCCCGTCGGCAGTCCGGTCGACGGGTCGTACGTGGCTGCCTGATACGGCATGCGCTCGCGCTCGCCGACCCAGCCGATCGCCGCGGAGCGCAGCGCACCGACGTCGGTAGGACGGCCGAACGCGGCGTAGAGGCAGGCGACGTCGTCCAGTGCCTCGGTGATGCCAGCCCCCACCGCGGCCCGTGCCGCTCCCAGCCGTTCTGCGGGCGCGATCACGCCGCGGCCCTCAGCCAGTGCCTCGGCAAGCGCTTCTGCGGCCGGGTGCTCCCAGTCGTTCGGTCGGATCCAGACCGAAGCCAAGCTGGTAGCGCGCCACCGCTCACGCAGGTCATGCACACGCACCCGCGCCTCCTGCTGTGACTCGCTCATGATGAAGGAACCCTCACGAGGACCAATCATGACGCACCTTCCGCTGTGGTGTACCGCACTTCACCCGCCGCTCACCCGGGAAATGTTTTTTTAGCCCCTAGAATCGCGGTGTGGATCTATAGTCTTTGGCAGGACACGGCCGACAGTCTGGGTAGACGTGAAGCAAGCCGAGAGCAGCACGGGGGGAACCCCGAGTGACGCGGAACTGATCCTGCAGGTCAGGTCAGGTGACCGCGACGCTTTTGGCATGCTCTACGAGCGGCACGCCGGGGCAGCGCGCGCGCTCGCGCGGCAGTACGTCTCATCTGCGGACGCCGACGACGTCGTGGCAGACGCCTTCAGCAAGCTGTTCGAGATGCTCCGGCGTGGTGCCGGGCCCGACGCCGGATTCCGTCCGTACCTGTACACCGTGGTGCGCCACCGGTCGTTCGACGTGTCCCGCGGCGCGGCACGCACACGCCCCAGCACGGACGACGAGATCGAGTCGGTGCTCGGCCGGGTCGCGTCGGAGGAAGATCCTGCGCTCGCCGGCTTCGAGCGCAGCGTGGTCTCCAGGGCCTACTTCGAGCTGCCCGAGCGCTGGCGCGAGGTGCTCTGGTACGTCCTCGTCGACGACCTGAAGCCAGCACAGGTCGCGCCGGTGCTGGGCCTCAGCCCCAACGGCGTCTCCGCCCTGCTCTACCGGGCCAAGGAAGCGCTGCGTGCCGGGTACCTGCAGCAGCACCTGACGCACGCGCCGTCGGACACCTGCCGCACGGTGAACCCGCTGCTCGGCGGGTACGTGCGCGACAGCCTGTCCAAGCGCGAGACCGCGAAGATCGACGACCACCTCGCGACCTGCGGTACCTGCAGCGCCCTCGTGCTGGAGCTGCACGACGTCGCGCACGGTATGAAGACAGTCATCGCCCCGTTGGTGCTCGGCGCGGGTGGCCTCGCTCTCGTCGGGGCCGGTGCGCCGATCGGTGGCCTGTTCGTCGCGGCGAAGGCCGGGGCCGGCGCGGCCGTCAGCGGCGCGCCGACGGCCACCGCGACGGTGGGCGCTGCCTCGACCAGCACGCTCTCCGGCGCCGTGTCGTCAGCCGTATCGGCGACCGCCGGCGCTGTCGCCTCCGCCGCTGCGGCCGCCACGGGCGGCAGCGTGGCGGCCGGCGCGCTTGCCGTCGCCGCCGTCACCATGGTCGCGGCGCTGCAGATCGCCGCACCGGCCGACGCCGAGCCGGTGCTCGCGGACCAGGTGATCACGACGACGGACGGTCGCGAGCTGCCGGGCGCCGAGGACATCAACGACAAGCAGCCCGTCCTGCCGACCGACATCGAGCCCGGTGAGAGCACGAGCGTCTCGTATCTCGCCGTCGAGTACACGGACGCCTCGAAGCCGTTGGCCCCGCGGCAGCCCCAGTACCTGGCGCTCACGGTCAGGAACACCGGCGACACCGCGGCGACCGGCACGCAGCTGGAGATCACGCTTTCCAACGGGCTCACCGTGACCCGGCCGGACGGGCCGTTCGGCACGGGGGTCGGCAGCCGGCTGGTGAGCTCGGTCGAGCCGACCGAGGGCACCGCCGCCGGGGGTACGGGCACCGGGGGCACGGGCGCCGAGGGCGTGGACGCCGCTGCCACCGGGACCGGCGACGGCTCGGGCACTCCCAGTGCGAGCGCATCCGCGTCGGAGGCCGACGGCAGCACCGAGGCCGTCGGAGGCAGCACCGAGGCCGGCGCCGCCTCCGACGGCGAGACGCAGGCCACGCCGAGCTCGTCGCCCAGCGCACCTCCCGCCGTGGGGCAGATCCCGGAGGGCGGCCCGGCCGCCTGCACGCCGACGGAACAGACGAACGTGCTGCTCTGCTCGCTCGGCGAGCTCGCACCGGGGCAGGAGCATCACGTCCAGGTGCCCGTGCAGGCCAACTCCGGCGGCGACTACCCCGTAGGAGCCGAGGTCTGGGCCGACGGTATGGGGCGCTACTCGATCAATCTTCCGGGCCGCACGGTGGCGCCGTTCGGCCCCGAGCTGTCCGCGGCGAGCGCTAACGTCTCGCTCGCGAGCCCGGGTATCGCCGCACTTCCGGTCCGGGTCACCAGCACGGGCGACCGCTCGGTGCCGGCCGACTGGGCGGTCGAGGTGACGCTGCCCGACGGCGTCAAGCCCACCAAGACGCAGCCCGAGCTGTCGTGTGCGCCCGGGAAGTCGCCGCACGGCTGGCTCTGCGCGCTCCTGCCCGGGACGGTCACGGCGTTGGAGCCGGGCGTCACTCTCGACACCATGCTGAACATCACGATGGCGGACGACGTGTCGTCGGCAGAGCCCACGGTGCTGGGCGCCGTGAACCTCCGCCCGGTCGTCCCCCAGGGCAACGCACACTCCGCCTCGGCCACGCTGGCCGCGACGTCCGCCTGGGCGAACGCCGGCACCGGCACAGGCGTCGTGAGTGCCTCCTGCCTCGTGGAGGGGGGAGCCGGTACGGCCGATGCCGTCGTGTCCGGCACCTACACCAACACGACCGAGCGCCCGGTGCGTGTCGCGCTGGAGGCAGCCGGTAGCAAGGCGTCCTCGGGCAAGGACGTGGCCCCTGGTGAGTCCACCCAGCTGACGCTGCACGACGGCATGCGGGCCCCGGCCGGCCAGGCGGCCTTCGTGCTCGCCACCGTCGTGGACGGGAAGACCTACACGACGCGGGTGCCGGCGGGTGACCACAAGGGAGCGGACTGCTACTCGCCGTCGTGGACCACCGAGACGAGTGCGGAGACGTACAACGCGGCCGGTGCCGTGGGCGTGCAGGGGAAGGTGACCAACACGTCGGACGAGTCGCTGACCGCCGTCATGGTCGTCCCCGTGGGCGACACCACCATGAAGTCCCCGGCCCTTCCGGTGTCACCGGGCGGCACCGTGAGCTTCAACGTAAACACGGGCCGGTCGCATCTGGCCGAGGGAGACGTCGTGTTCCGTCTCTCGCGGGACGCGGTGGACTCGGACGGTGACCGGCCCGCCGGTCCGGTCGTGCCCAAGACCAACCCGACGGCACACCATGGCGGGGCGACGATCTCGCCGGCGAGCGGTGACGCGCCGGTGGCCGCAGGAGTCTGTGAGTTCGACGTCGAGCGGGACCACTCGGTGCGGACGTTCAGCTTCACCGCCGACAACACCAAGTCGACGCTTCCCGTCCGGTTCCACGTGGGCGACGTGACCAGGACCGTGCCCGCCGGAGAAGTGAAGGTGATCGAGTTTCCGGTCGTCTGGGGTACCGAGACAGCCACCCTGACGGCGGGAGGCAAGACGCTGGACACGATGCCCGTCTCGTTCGAGTCCTGCGCCGAGGTCACCTGGCCCGAGGCGGTGGCGGTCAGTACCGCGGCACAGTGCACCGACCAGCGTGTGCGCCTCATGGCGACGGTGAACAACGTGACCGCTCACAACTGGACGGGCGTGCTGATCCGCGACAGCAGCGGCGAGGCCGGGGCTCCACAGAAGGTCGTCGCGGGACAGGCCACGACCCTCGAGCTCACCCGAGACACCGCGATCAGCCGCGAGGGCAGCGTCACGGTGCGGCTCGTCCGTCAGCTGGAAGGCCGCGGACACACGGTGGAGCGTGCGTTCCTGGTCGAGGGCAAGACGTGCTTGGGCAACGTGTGCGAGCCGGCGCCGGCGCCGACCGCGACCGCTGCGGCCTCCGCGGCCGACGCGCGGCTACCGCAGTGGCCGTGGTTCGAGGTCTGCGGCGACCCGACCGCCGACGGCGCGTGACGCCTCCGGCGCAGGTGACACCCGTGGCGCCTGCGCCCGCAGCGCCGTTCCGGCTCTAGACGATGCCGTACAGGCGGTCACCCGCGTCGCCCAGACCGGGCACGATGTAAGCCCGCTCGTCGAGGCGCTCGTCGACCGCGGCGACGACGACGGACAGGTTGAGGCGGTCGCCCACGTGCTCCTCGAGCGCCTTGATGCCCTCGGGGGCCGCGAGCAGGCAGACCGCCGTGACCTCGCGGGCGCCGCGCTCGAGCACGTAGTCGATGGCCGCGACCAGCGTGCCACCGGTGGCGAGCATCGGGTCGATGAGGAAGACGTGGCGCCCCGTCAGGTCGTCGGGCAGGCGGTTGGCGTACGTGACGGCCTTGAACGTCTCCTCGTCCCGCACCAGGCCGAGGAACCCGACCTCCGCCGTCGGGAGCAGCCGGCTCATGCCGTCGAGCATGCCCAGGCCGGCGCGGAGGATCGGCACCACGAGCGGCGGCGGGGTCGCGAGGCGGGTGCCCGTCATGGTGGTGACCGGCGTCCTCACCTCGTGCGGCTCGGTGGCGATGTCACGCGTGGCCTCGTAGGCCAGGAGCGTGACGAGCTCGTCGACCAGGAGGCGGAAGGTGGGCGAGGCTGTGGTCTCGTCCCTCAGGACGGTCAGCTTGTGGGCGACCAGGGGGTGATCGACGACGTGGAGGCGCATGGGCCCAACGCTACCGGGCGCCGCCCGGTCGAGACCGCGAGGCGCTTCGAAACGTTGCCAGTCCCACACCACCGCGCCCACCGCCGTCCCTCACCGGGTTGTCCGAAGCGTGGGTCACTAGGGTGACCTGTGTGTCTGACTGGTCAGCGGGACTGAGCGCCCTGAGCGTCGCCGAGCGCCGCGAGCACTGGGAGAGCTGGATGGGGGCGGCGCTCGACGAGGCGCGCCGTGCCCTCGCCACCGGCGACGTACCGGTCGGCGCGCTGGTGCTCGACGGGTCGGGACGGGTGATCGGCGTCGGGCACAACGAACGGGAGGCGACAGGGGACCCGACCGCCCACGCCGAGCTGCTCGCCCTACGGGCCGCCGCGGCGGCCCGGGGCGAGTGGCGCCTGGCCGGCTGCACCCTCGTGGTGACTCTCGAACCGTGCCCGATGTGCGCAGGCGCCCTGGTGCAGGCGCGCGTCCGGCGGCTCGTGCTCGGCGCGTGGGACCCGAAAGCGGGCGCCACCGGATCCGTCTGGGACCTCGTACGTGACCAGCGCGCGCTCCACGAGGTGGAGGTGCTCGGTGGCCTGCGCGAAGCGGAGTGCGGGGCGCTGCTCCGGGAGTTCTTCGAGGTCCGGCGAGGCTGAACCGAGTCGGTCAGACCTGCGGCAGTGCGGAGTGCAGCTGGTCGAGCAGGGTGCGCAGCCGGAGCAGGTACAGCCGCTCGTTCGCGAGGCTGGACAGGTTCGACCCCAGGCCGAAGGGGGTTGTGCGAAATGAAACACACAACGGGGTCGGCGGGCCTCTGGCGGCATACCCTCGTAAGCGTGTTCCCTGAAGCCCGACCCACCACGTGGAACCCTGAACCCGTCGACGTCGCCCGCACCACGGTCGACGACGCCGTCGAGGTGCTCACCGGCCTGCGGTTCACGGCGCTCACGGGCGCTGGGATCTCGACCGACTCCGGCATCCCCGACTACCGCGGACCCGACTCCCCACCGCGCAGCCCGATGACCTATCAGCAGTTCGTGGGGGACGAGGAGTTCCGCCGCCACTACTGGGCCCGCAACCACGTGGGCTGGCAGCACGTGAACCGGTCCGTGCCGAACGCGGGGCACCGGGCGCTCGTCCGGCTCGAGGAGCGCGGCCTCCTCGCCGGGATCATCACCCAGAACGTGGACCTGCTGCACGAGGACGCAGGCTCCCGCAACGTCATCGACCTGCACGGACGCTATGACCGCGTGATCTGCCTGACCTGCGGCCGGGTCATCTCGCGCACGCACCTCGCCGAGCGGCTCGACGCGCTCAACCCGGGCTTCCTGGAGTCCGTCGGCGACGTCGCGGACATCGAGATCGCGCCCGACGCCGACGCCGTGATCGAGTCGACCGCCCACTTCCGGCCGGCGCCCTGCGAGTTCTGCGGGGGAGTGCTCAAGCCGGAGATCGTGTACTTCGGCGAGAACGTGCCGCGCGAGCGAGTGGATCGGGCGTTCGGGCTGGTGGACTCGGCGGACGCGTTGCTCGTCGCTGGTTCGTCACTGACCGTGATGAGCGGTCTGCGGTTCGTGCGGCATGCCGCCACGGCGGGCAAGCCCGTGGTGATCGTGAACCGCGGCATCACCCGGGGCGACAAGTACGCGACGGTGAAGATCGAGTCGGGCACGAGCGACGTCCTGGAGCAGCTGGCGACCCGCCTCTGACCCCACGGCAGGCGTCAATGGGCGGAGAGGTCCGTGATGCCGCCGTGGCCCGTGGGGGAGAGTGTGAGCACGCGCTCTCCCGGGTGCAGGCGTACGTCCTCGCGGTACAGCTCGGCGAGCTGGTCGGCGGCCTCGGTGTCCCCGGCGTCGGCCGCGACGAGCAGGTAGGCGAGCTCGTCGACGACGGCGTCGAGCTCGGTGTCGGACGTGTCCGCACCCGGCAGGCCGGACTCGCGGATCCACTCCGATGCCGGGCGACCCTCTGCCAACCGGACGAAGGGGCTGCTGAGCCGCGATCCCCACAGGTCCCAGAGCAGCAGCTCGTCGCGGTGCCGGTGCGCCACCTCGAGCAGCACGTAGTCGCGCACGAAGGCCTCGCCGCTCAGCCCCGGCAGGTCGGGGTCCACGCCGAACGTGGCAGGGTCGGCCGTCCCGGCACGGATCGCGAGCCACGACTCGGCCGCCGTCGGGAACGGCGACCCCGGCCCGGTGGGCATGTCGTTGACGTCGAAGTCGAAGTCCTTCTGGTCGAGCTCGGGGTCGTACCGCACCCAGCGCTCGCCGTCCCAGCGCTCACCCACCACGTGGTCGCTGTTCCAGCCAGGTGAGAAGTACGTGGCGAACCCGATGCGGGACCGTGCGGGGATGCCGTGCGTACGCAGCACACCGAGCGAGAGCAGGGTGTGGTCCCGGCAGCAGCCGGCGACCTGCTGCGTGAGCGTCCGCGGCCCGTCGAGCGGTGCCCGCGCTTCGGCGGCGTCCAGGATCGACGTCAGCCAGCGCCGGTCCGGGTCGGCCTTCTGCGCTTCGGTGAGCGTCGGGCCTCCGGCCCGGTAGTGCACGACGGCGGAGCAGGCGAACCGGTGCAGCTCTTCAGCCTCGGTGCTCAGCTCGGTGAAGAATCCTGCGTGCGTTCCGGGGTTCGAGTACGGACTGTGGTCCGAGTAGTCGAAGAGTGTGGGCGCGGGCATCGGTGTCCTCCCTCGGCGGTGTCGGAAGGCTATCGCGCAATGTGGGACATTTGACAGGCTGAATCTCCGCACGCTGCGACGAGCGGTCCGGATGCGCCGGTGACACTGCCCTCAACTGGCTCTTGACGTGCCAATTCACCCGCCCCACACTGTTCTACAACCTTGTAGAAGCCGGAGCGACGACGGTCCGGTCCCGAATGTGAGCGTTCACAATTGGGCCTCGTCGCGCCGGCACGTCCCGGACGGAGGCAACGATGCACCAGTTCCGAGCACGATCAAGCAGCGCCCGACGCCGACAGGTGGCCGTCGCGCTGCTCGTCGCCGCAGGGCTGGCGATCAGTCCAGCGGCGTCCGGCGTCCCGGTCGCGGAGGGCGGCTCGGCCGGCGCCACGACAGCAGCCCTGGCGGACTACCCCGACCCGGGTGTCGTCACCGGCAGCACCGCTGTGCACGACCCGGAGGTCGCCAAGTCGCCCGCCGGCAACTACCTGCTCGCCCACACGGGCAACGGGATCACGCTCAAGACCTCGTCGGACCGTACCCGGTGGGACGACGCCGGGGCCGCGTTCCCGAACGGCGTCCCCTGGGCGCACGCCTACACGAACGGCAGCGACCACGTCTGGGCGCCGGACATCACCTACGTCAACGGCCGCTACTACCTGTACTACTCGGCCTCGACGTTCGGCTCGAACCGTTCGGCGATCTTCCTCGCCACGAGCACCACGGGTGCACAGGGCTCGTGGAGCGACCAGGGCCTCGTCATCGAGTCGCGGACGTCGGACAGCTGGAACGCCATCGACCCCAACCTGGTCGTCGACCAGTCCGGCCGCTGGCACCTGAGCTTCGGCTCGTTCTGGTCGGGCCTCAAGATGATCAGCCTCGACTCGGCCACGGGCAAGCGGTCCGGGACGGAGCTCCACAGCATCGCCGGCCGGGGCGGCGGTGCCATCGAGGCGCCGACGATCCACTACCGGAACGGGTACTACTACCTGTTCGTGTCGTTCGACCGCTGCTGCCAGGGTGCCGACAGCACGTACCGCGTGATGGTGGGCCGTTCGACGTCGGTCACCGGTCCGTACGTCGACCGCGCCGGAACCGACATGAACTCGGGCGGCGGCACGGAGATCCTCGCGAGCCACGGGAGCATCCACGGGCCTGGCCATCAGGCGGTGCTCGCCGACAACGACGCCGACGCGCTGTTCTACCACTACTACACGGACAGCGGGGCCTCCCGCCTGGGCATCAACCTGCTGACCTACGACGCGGCGGGCTGGCCGCGGCTCTACTAACCCCCGTGATTGAGTGCTGGGTATTTGTGGGTTCTGACCGCCAGCTCCCACAAATACCCAGCACTCAACTGTCGCGTCAGGGGGTGGAGGCGGTGCGGTGCGGCGAGTTGTTCAACAACCTAGATAGTTCTGTCGGACGGCGCTAGGCTGGTTGTGCAGCGAGATCTGCCCGCCCACGCCGGAGGATGACCGACATGGCCGAACCGACAGTGCAGCAGCAGCCCGTGGGGCACCGGCTCGGCGTGCTGGTCCGAGCGGTCCCGCGGCTCCGGCGCAAGGCGCGGGTCGGCTCGGGCGCACGGGAGTCCGACCAGGCCCCGGCACCGGCCCGGCAAGGGCTCCTCTCTCTGCACCTGGACCTCGTGGTCGTGGACGACGACGACGGCGCCGCGGCCGTCCTCGAGCGCATCCTCGACGTGCTCGGGCCCGACGACCGGGTCTACGTCGTGGGTCCGCCGGCGCCTGCCGAACCACGGGTGGACGACCGGCCCTTCACCATCTGGGCCTGACCGTGCCTGGCCTTGCCCGGCTGGTGGAGCGGCACGTCACGGTCGCTCGGGCCACCGTCGCCGCGGTCACCTACGTGCTGCTGGCCACGGCGTTCGTTCTCGGCGTGCTGTGGTTCGTGCTGCCCGGGGAACCCCGCTGGGAACCGGCGGTCAACTCGCTGACGCTGGTGGCGGGCCTGACCGGGCTCATCGTGGAGCGGCTGAGCAGCGAGGCGGAACGGCACGCTCAGGTGCTCGCGGCCATCCGGCGCGAGCTGGAGCGGAACCAGGCAGTCCTCGCGGACAACGAGTTCGCGCGGACCACCGACGATCGTCCGCGAGCCGTCTTCGCTCGGCTCGCGGTCTCCGCCGTCGACGCCGCGCTCGTCTCGGGTGCGCTCGACCGGCGTCGGGACACCACCCTCGTGACCGGGCTGCACAGTTGGCGTGACACCGTCCAGGGATTCAACCGGCGGCTGGACCTCACCGAGAACATGAGCGTGCTGGAGCGGCAGTCGGCGGGGGAGCGAGAGGTCTGGGACGCGGCGATGCGCTTGCGCGGCGGATACGTCGCGACCACGAGGGTGCAGCTGGACGAGCTGCTGGCGGTGCTGCCGGTGCGGTGAGCGGTGTCAGGCGGGCTCGCCAGGCGTGCGGCGGGAGTATGCGGCCGCGACCGTCCGCTCCGACTGGACGAGGTACTCGTCGAGCTCTGCAGCGGCGGCTGCGTTGTCCCCGGCGAGGGTCATCTCCAGGATGCGCGCATTGCGCGCGACGTACGGGGCGTGCAGGTACTCCGGGTTCGCCAGCAGCCCGAACGCGAGGCGAAGCTCTGCCGAGACGGTGGCGTATAGCCGGTCCAGGTGCTCGCTGTCGCAGAGCGCGACGATCCCGCGATGGAACTCCATGTTGGCGGTTCCGGCCGTGCGCCAGTCCTTCTCGTCGCGTGCCCGTTCCGCGCTCTCGACGGCCTTGCGCATGATGTCGGTCGCCGGGTGACCGAGTATGGCACCCCGCAGAGCCTGGCCCTCGATCATGCGGCGCACGCGGTAGATGTCCAGGATCGACGCGAGCGTCGGGACGGCGACCATGACGCCCGCATGCGGACGTCGGACGAGCAGGTTCTCGTGGGTCAGGACCCGGAACGCCTCACGGAGCGTGTTGCGGGAGACTGCGAGTGTTTCGGCGACAGCCTTCTCCGAGAGCCGCTCGCCCGGCCGGGCCTTGCCCGTGATGATCCACGAACGGATCGAGGCCGCGGTGCGGTCGACGAGGTCGCCCATCTTGGCCTCGGCGGTGTCCGCCGCGGTGTCGGAGACGGGTTCTGCGTCAGCGGTCGTCGCCATGAGCCCACTCTACGGTCGTGCGGGGACCGCAGGACGATGCGTCGCGGCCGGAGGATCTAGCGGGTCCGGTCGTCGGACAGCCGTCGAGCGGGGGAGGCTCTCGCCGCCGTGCGACGGCGGCCCGGCTGCCGATTCGTGGAACCGGGCTTCGACCGGGTATCCTGCTACGGCCCGCTGCTGTTGTGGTGGGCAAAGGTAGCGTGTCCGAGCGGCCTAAGGAGCACGCCTCGAAAGCGTGTGTGGGTGAAAGTCCACCGTGGGTTCAAATCCCACCGCTACCGCACACTGAAGGCCCCCAACCGCAGAATCATGCGGATCTGGGGGCCTTCGTCATGCTCGGCACTCCGTCTTCACTCCGAATTGGCTTCCGGGGCGTCGTCGGCGTCTGCCTGTTGGACGAGCTGATCGATGACGATCCGCAGATCCGGGGTGACATGTGTCCGGCCTAGCGGACCACCTCGAGCGGTCCCTCCTCGGGCGTCGGCGGCTCGAACCTCTCGAAGTATTCAGTCGCCGTCTGCTCGGTGAGCGGCCAATCGTCCGCCCGCCTGCCGTGTCGGTCACCGACTCGGCTCAGGATGGTTTCAAGACTCGTCGCCATATAAACAGTCTCCGGCACGATGTCCTGGGGTGCGAGCAGTGCGCGGAACTCATCGCGTTGTCGCCGGAACCAGAATCCGAAGTCGAGCACGACATCGTTCCCCGCCGCGACATGGCGCAGCAAGCGCGCCTTCAGGTCTGCTGCCACTTCGGCGACCACTTCGGCGGAGGGCATCGTCGTGATTCCGCGATCCCAGAACTCCACCTCGAAC
>NZ_JBEZZF010000067.1:0-32646 GCF_040639055.1 Promicromonospora sp. NPDC023987
CGCACCGTCGACGCCCGCGGGGACCTCCGAGGTGCCGTAGCCCTCGAGGACGTCCAGCGCACCGTCGGCGCCCACGACACCCAGCGGGCTCGTGGGACGGCGACCGACCGAACTCACGGCGGCGTATGCCCAGGCTGATACCTTCGGATTCGCTGTGAATCGATTCAGGCATCAACGAGGACGGAGAAAGAGTGAGAGTCACGATCCTGGGTACTGGTGCTATCGCCGGAGCCCATGCGGAAGCGATCACAGGGCTGTCGGCCTACGGGGTGGACGCCGTCCTGGCCCACGCCGTCGACATCGATCCGGCGCGGGCGGAGGAGTTCGCCGGGAAGTACGGCGTCGCCGCGCACGGGACCGAGCTGGCCGACGTGCTCGCCGATACGGACGTGCTGCACGTGTGCACACCACCGGGCGCCCACGTCGCCGCGACGGTGGCCGCGCTCGAGGCCGGGGTGCACGTGGTGGTGGAGAAGCCGGCGACCCTGTCCCTCGCGGAGATCGACCGGATCGCGGAGGCGGAGGCTGCTTCGACCGCGACGTTCACGCAGGTGGTGCAGCACCGGTTCGGGCACGGGGTGCGGCAGCTCCGGCGGCTGCTCGACGACGGCGCGCTGGGTCGCCCGCTCGTGGCGACCTGCGACACGCTGTGGTTCCGCGCGCCCGAGTACTTCGAGGTGCCCTGGCGCGGCCGGTGGGACACCGAGGGCGGCGGGCCCACGATGGGGCACGGCATCCACCAGTTCGACCTGCTGCTGGCGGTCCTCGGGCCGTGGTCCGAGGTGACGGCGATGGCGGGGCGTCTCGCCCGGCACGTGGACACCGAGGACGTCTCGATGGCAATCGTCCGCTTCGAGGGCGGTGCGATGGCCACGATCACGAACTCCCTGCTGTCCCCGCGAGAGACGTCCGACCTGCGGTTCGACACCGAGGCGGCGACCGTGGAGCTGTCGCACCTGTACGGGTACACCGACGCCGACTGGACGTTCACGCCGGCGAAGGGCCGCGACGACGTCGGGCAGCTGTGGCGGCCGGACCCGACGGCACTGCCCTCCGGGCACCTCGCCCAGCTCGTGCCGACCTACCGGGCGTTCGCCGCGGGGGAGGCGCCACCGGTCACGGTGCGTGACGTGCGCGGCACGCTCGAGCTGGTCGCCGCGATCTACCGTTCGGCGTTCACGGGCGCGGTGGTCCGGGCGGGCGAGATCGGGCCGGGTGATCCGTTCCACGGGTCCATGCGCGGTACCGGCCCCGAGTGGGCCCCGGTGAAGGACCTGGGAGCGGAACGCGGCTGAGCGACGCTGCCCGGCCGGCCGGCACGCGGCCGCTCCGCCCGGCTGGCCGCTGCGCCCAATAGGCCGTACGCCCGGCGGGCCCGTGTGCCCGGCAGGTCGCTCCGCCACGGCTGGCCGTACCTCGGGCTGACCATGTCTCGACCTCTATCGATGTAAATCGTTACTGATTTCTGACCCGTTGGCTATGGACAACGCTTCCCGGACGAGTATTGTATCGATTCAGTCGGCCGTGAGGACGCAGCCGGCGCGCCAACAGCAGTACGAGCAAGGAGGCTCACGTGGTTCGCACACGCACCACCACAAGGAAGGCCGCCGTCCACGCCACGGCTATCGCGGCGGCATCGGCACTCGCGCTCTCCGCGTGCGGGGGCGGCGGGACCGCCGCATCGGCCGACGCCGCTCCCGTCGCCACCGACCGGGACATCGAGCTGTCGCTCGTCTGGTGGGGAGACGACGACCGCGCCTCCCGCTACCAGGAAGCAGTGACGCTGTTCGAGGAGCGGTACCCGAACATCGACGTCCAGACCCAGTTCCAGGCGTGGGACGACTACTGGACCGCCCGTAGCACCGAGGCGGCGGGCCAGACCCTGCCCGACGTCTTCCAGATGGACCTCGCGTACATCCACCAGTACGCGTCGAACAACCGGCTGCTGGACCTGTCGACCCAGGTGGGAGTCAACCTGGAGACGGGCGAGTACGACGAGACCCTGCTCGGTTCCGGCTCGGTCAACGGCGGCCAGTACGGCATCCCGACCAGCACCAACACGCTCGGCATGATCCACCATGACGACCTCCTGGCGGAGCTCGGCATGGAGGCGCCCGAGGCCGGGCTGACCTGGGACGAGTACGACGCCTGGATCCGCGAGGTCACCGCGGCGGGTGCCGACCACGACCCGCAGATCTACGGCGGCACCGACTACACCGGAACCCTCTGGCTGTTCATCCAGTGGCTGCTCCAGCAGGGCAAGGACGCGTTCGCGGAGGACGGCTCACCGGCCTTCGAGAAGGCGGACCTCGTGGCCTGGGTCGAGCGCACCCAGCCGATGCGCGACGACGGTGTGTTCTACCCCGTCGAGCGCGCCAAGCAGGTAGAGCCCCTCACCGGGCTGCAGGTGAACGAGGCCACCACCGAGCTCACCTGGGACAACATGATGGCGGGCTACGCGGCGAGCGCAGGCACCGACAACGTCGGCCTGCTGCCGGTGCCCACCGGCGCAGAGGGCTCGCAGCAGTTCTGGAAGCCGTCGATGCTGCTCTCGTCGTCGGCCACCACCGAGGAACCGGACGCAGCGGCCAAGCTCATCGACTTCCTCGTGAACGACCCCGAGGTGGGCAAGATCTTCGGTACGTCCAAAGGCGTGCCTGCCGTCCCGGCCCAGAAGGACGCCATGGAGGTGGCCGAAGGATCGGTGGACGACACGATCGTCTCGTACGAGGAGGACGTGGCCGAGCGGGTCACCGCCGACACACCGATCCCCGTGGAGGGCTACGGCGTGGTCGAGGCCGAGTTCAAGCGGCTCGGCGAGGAGCTCTCGTACGGCAACATCACGGCCGAGGAGTTCGCCGACCAGTGGTTCCAGAGCGCCGAATCGAACCTCGGCGGCGAGTGACCATGTCGGCTACCACTACCGAGCGCGGCCGCCGGGCCGGGGGCGGCAGCGTGCGGGGGACGGCGCCGCCGTCGGCCCCCGCACGGGGCGGTACCGCCAAGCCGCCGCGCAGCCGGGCCGACATCCGCGCCGGCTACGCGTTCCTGTCCCCGTGGCTGCTGGGCTTCGTGCTGCTGACAGCCGGCCCGATGCTGATGTCGCTGTACCTCGCGTTCACCGACTACGACCTGTTCCGGGCGCCGCAGTTCATCGGGATCGACAACTTCACCGCCCTGTTCGCCGACCCGCGCTTCCTCAAGTCGGCCCAGGTCACCGCGCTCTACGTGTTCGTGGGGGTGCCGGTGAAGCTGGCCGCGGCGCTCGCGGTGGCGATGCTGCTGAACGCCAAGCACCGCGGCCAGGGCGCCTACCGCTCGATGTTCTACGCGCCGTCGCTCATCGGGGCCAGCGTCTCCGTGGCGATCGTGTGGCGCGCCATGTTCATCGACGACGGCATCGCCGACCAGGCCCAGCAGTTCTTCGGGCTCCCGGGCGGCGGCTGGGTGGGTGATCCCGACATGACCATGCCGATGATGATCCTGCTGGCGGTGTGGCAGTTCGGCGCCCCGATGGTGATCTTCCTGGCCGGGCTCAAGCAGATCCCGCCGGAGCTGCTCGAGGCCGCGGCCGTCGACGGCGCGGGCCCGGTCCGGCGCTTCCTGTCGGTGACCGTCCCGATGCTGTCCCCCGTGCTGTTCTTCAACCTGCTGCTCGAGACCATCGGCGCGTTTCAGATCTTCAGCTCGGCCTTCATCATCTCGGGCGGTACGGGCGGTCCTGCCGACTCGACGCTGTTCTACACGTTCTACCTCTACATCAAGGGCTTCACGGAGTTCCGCATGGGGTACGCCTCGGCCATGGCCTGGGTGCTCGTGCTCGTCGTCGGGATCATCACCGCCATCCTGTTCCGCACCTCGCGTGCGTGGGTCCACTACACGGGAGACGTGCGATGACTACTGCCATGACATCAGTCAGTGCGGCCGCGAGCTCGGTCGCGACCAGGAAGAAGCGCACCAGCTCCGTGGTGTTCCACGTGCTCGTGCTGGCCGTCGCCGCGGTGATCCTGTATCCCGGCGTCTGGATGCTGATGAGCTCGTTCAAGCCGAGCGGCGACATCGTCGGCAACGTGAACCTGTGGCCGGAGACGTGGACGCTCGACAACTACGTCTCGGCGCTCGGCGGGATCGGCGGCGTCTCGTTCTGGACCTTCGTCCTCAACTCGCTGATCCTCGCGGTCGGGTCGGTCGTCGGCATCGTCCTGTCCGCCACCGTGTCGGCCTACGCGTTCGCGCGGATCAACTTTCCGGGGCGCGGGGTGTACTTCGCGGTCATGATCGGCACGATGCTGCTGCCGTTCCACGTGGTGATCATCCCGCAGTACATCCTGTTCAACTCGATGGGCATGGTGAACACGTTCCTGCCGCTGCTGGCCCCCAAGTTCCTGGCCACCGAGGCGTTCTTCGTGTTCCTCATGGTGCAGTTCCTGCGCGGGCTGCCGCGCGAGCTCGACGAGGCCGCGCGCATCGACGGGTGCGGGCACTGGGGGATCTTCCGGCTCGTGCTGCTCCCGCTGATGCGGCCGGCCGTGATCACCAGCTCGATCTTCGCCTTCATCTGGTCCTGGAACGACTTCCTCGGGCCGCTGCTGTACCTCAAGCAGCCCGACACGTACCCGCTGCCGATCGCGTTGCGGCTCTACGTGGACCAGACGTCGGTGTCCGACTACGGCGCGCAGATGGCCATGGCCGTTCTCGCGCTGGTGCCGGTGCTGCTCTTCTTCGTGCTGTTCCAGCGCTACCTCGTCGACGGTGTCGCGACGCAGGGCCTGAAGGGCTGAGCGGCATGAGCACCGAGGAGCCGACCGGTGAGCCCGATACCCCGCGCGCCGGCGGCCGCAGGGCTCGCGGAGAAGGGTTCGCCCTGCTCGGCGAGACGCTCCTGACCGGGGTGCTCGTCCTGGCCGGGAGCATCCCGGTGGTGACGGTCCCGGCGGCGCTCGCCGCAGGGGCGGCCCACCTGCGCCGGTACGTCGGCGGGTACGACACGTCCGTCCGCGGCTACGCGCACGACTGGCTCGCGGCGGTGCGGAACCTCTGGGTGCTGGGCGTGCTGCTGCTGGGCGTGGTGGCTGTGGTCGTCGTCAACTCGGGGCTGACGGCGTCGGGCGTGCTTCCGGGCGCCTCGGCGGTCCGGTGGGTGACCTGGCTGGCGGCGGCCTGCGCCGCGGTAGTGCTCATCAGGGCCGCGACGGCGTGGTCCGACGACGCGGCGGGCGGCGCCGGGACGGCACCGGGTGCCGGAGGCGCGCGGCAGGTGCTGTCTCGCGGGGCGGCGCGGTCCCGCGACGACCTGACCGGTTCGGCGCTGCTGCTCGCGGCCCTGGTGATGTGCGTGGTGCTCGTCTGGATGTTGACGCCGCTCGTCGTGGTGGCGGGCGGCTTGCTGAGCCTGGCGGCGGTCGCCGTCGAGACGCGGCGGGTGGACCGAGCCGAGAACTGAGCGGCCCGAGCATCGTCTGACCGAACTCGTCGACTTCGGTCGGTTGGGATGAGATCGGTCGGTTGATTGACCGATCTCATCCCAACCGACCGATCTCAGCTGCATTCGATGACGACGGACCGAATCCACGCTCGGCGGCAGTGCCGTCGCCGAGCAATCGTTCAGAGCAGAATTCAGAGAGGAATTCGACCATGAACTTAAGGACAATTCGGGCGGGTGCTGTCCTGGCGACAGCACTCTGCCTCAGTCTGAGCAGCGTCCCCGTCGCAACGTCCGCACCCGCGAACGGACCGGGGTCCGCGCAGGGCGACCGGCCCGGGAGCGGTGCCGGCACCGAACGGTTCGACCGCGCGCTCGTGGCCGCCGCGACCAGCGAGGGAGTGTTCCTGAGCTGGCGGCTGCTGGCGGCGGAGGTCACCGGGCACACGGACGCGGGCCTCAAGGGCCCCGGCTTCGCCGTGTACCGCGACGGACGGCGAGTCGCCACGGTCACGGACTCGACCAACTACCTCGACGCCGAGGGGTCGGCGGACGCACGGTACCGCGTGGTGCCGCTGAGCGGGCCGAACAGGGGCAGGGCGGCGTCGGCCGGAGTCTGGGGCGACGGGCACCTGGACATCCCGCTGAACAAGCCGGCCGACGGCGTCACGCCCGTCGGCGAGGCGTACACGTACCGGGCGAACGACGCGTCCGTCGCCGACCTCGACGGCGACGGGGAGTACGAGATCGTCGTCAAGTGGGACCCGTCCAACTCGAAGGACGTGTCCCAGGTGGGGTACACGGGAAACGCCTACCTCGACGCCTACGAGCTCGACGGCACCCAGCTCTGGCGTGTCGACCTGGGCGTGAACATCCGCGCGGGCGCCCACTACACGCAGTTCCCCGTCTACGACTACGACGGCGACGGCCGTGCCGAGCTGATGGTCAAGACCGCGCCCGGCACGCGCGTGACGATGTACGACGACGGCGAGCCCGCCGGCCGGCGCTACATCAGGATCCCGCGGGACGACCGGAAGGCCGGTGTGACAAACACCGACGACTACCGGATGTCGGCCGACGACTACTACGAGCACCTCGTGGACCTGTTCCGCGGCTGGTCGGAACGGTCGGAGGTGACCAGCGGCCAGTGGCCCGCCACGCTGGAGGAGGCGTGGGGCATCGACGCGGAGTGGACGTACCCGCTGTCCGACGCCGAGGCGCGTGCCGCCGCCGACCACTTCATCGACGTCTACGCGCCGTCCCGCTCGACCCGGAACAAGCTGCGCGAGTTCGAGGGCTTCGTGCTGAGCGGCCCGGAGTACCTCACCGTCTTCGACGGGCGCTCCGGACGGCCGATGGAGACCGTCGACTACGAGCCCGGGCGCACCGATGACGGGCTGCTCTGGGGCGACTACGCGATGTCGCGCATCGAGCCGGGCAACCGGGTGGACAGGTTCCTGTCGGGCGTGGCCTACCTCTCCGAGGGCCGGCCCAGCGCGATCTTCGCGCGCGGCTACTACACGCGCTCCACGATCGCCGCCTACGACTGGGATGGGCGGGACCTGACCAAGCGCTGGCTCGCGGACTCGGGCTGGACACCGATGAGCAACCCGTTCAACGACAGCCCGCACGGCGTCCCCGGCACCTCGCCCGAGTGGGGGAGCATCACGACGCAGGGCTTCCACTCCCTGTCCGCCGCCGACGTCGACGCGGACGGCAAGCAGGAGATCGTCTTCGGCTCGGCCACGCTCGACGACGACGGATCGCTGCTGTACTCGTCGTCCGGCACGCTGCCAGAGGGCTCCGCGAACCCCGGAGCGAACGCAGGGCTGGGCCACGGGGACGCCATGCACGTGACGGACATCGACCCGGCGCGGCCGGGCCTCGAGATCTGGACCGCGCACGAGGGCGGCGCCTGGGCGCCGTACGGTTCCGCGATGCGTTCGGCCGAGGACGGGGCAGTGCTGTTCGGGCAGTACTCCGGGCGGGACACGGGCCGGTCCATGATCGGCGACGTCCTGCCGGACGTGCCGGGCGTCGAGGCGTGGGCCTCCATGCCGGACGGCACCCTCGGTTCGGGCACGCTGAGCGCGACGGGCGAGCAGGTGTCGACGTCGACCATTGGGACCAACCAGTCGGTGCGCTGGGCGGGGGACGGAACCACGCAGGTCATCGAAGGCTCGGGCGACGCAGTGCCGACCATCCGGGACTGGTCGCGCGGTGTGGTGGCGACGCTGGACGGGACGCTGACGAACAACGGCACCAAGGGCAACCCGTCGCTCGTGGCCGACGTGCTCGGCGACTGGCGTGAGGAGGTGCTGATGCGGACCACCGACTCGAGCGCGCTACGGCTGTTCCTGTCGACCGAGGCCACCGACATCGCGATGTACCCGCTCATGCAGGACCCGCAGTACCGCGTCGAGGTGGCGCGCCAGCAGACGGCGTACAACCAGCCGTCGTACCCGGGCTTCTACCTGGCCTCAGACACGGACTGGTCGGGGACCCCGATCCCCGCCCACCCCTGACCTCCCCGCGTTGAGTGCTGGATATTCGCGCTGTCCGGAGCGTCTGGAGCGCGAATACCCAGCACTCAACGCGGGCGGGTCGACTAAAGTCGGTGGGTACGGATGGTTCTTTGGACGGGGTGCTGATGGTGAGCTCGACCGAACCCAGCGGGATCGATGTGTTCATCGGCCCGACATACGACTACGTCTGGCTCGGTGTCGTCGCGGCGATCGCCGTCCTGACGTTCGCCGCCCTCGTGGTCTGGTTCCGGACGCGTTGGGACCGGCCGTGGGATGCCGGCCTGACGTTGCTCGCGATCGTCGTCGTACCGGTCCTCGGGCCGGCGGCTTTCCTGGTGTCTCGCGGCAGGCGCCCGGTGGGCGCGCACCCCGCCCCGCCGACGCCAGGTCCTAGGGGTCCGCAAAGCTGACCATGTGGTTGCTGCCAAGATCGGCGCGGAACTGGCAGCAGGTACATGGTCAGCTTTGGCGCCCCGGACGACTACGTCGCCGAGGACGAGCTCGAGCCGCGGACCACCAGCGTCGGCTGGAACATGACGTGCTCCGCCGCGGCGTCGGTCCCGCTGAGCAGGAGGTCCGCGGCGCGGACGCCGAGCTCGTGCGTCGGCTGGCGCACCGACGTCAGGGGCGTGGACAGCTCGGCGGCGAACGACACGTCGTCGTACCCCACCACAGCCATGTCGGTGGGGACGGCGATGTTCTCCGTACGGAGCGTGCGCAGCACGCCCAGCGCCACCAGGTCGTTCACGCAGAAGACGGCGGTGGGCCGGTCACCCGACTCCAGCAGCCCGCGGATCGCCGCCTCGCCGCCCTCGGCGTTGAGGCTGGTCACCGTGACCTCCAGGAGCGCTGACGCCGGATCCAGCCCAGCGGCGACGAGCGCCTTGAGCACCCCTTCGTGCCGGTCGGCGCACTGCCTGATCGTGTGCGGCCCGTTGAGGAACACGATGCGCGTGTGGCCCTCGTCCAGGAGGTGACCGGCGGCGAGCTCCCCGCCGCGGACGTCGTCGACGGCCACCGACGAGATGCTCGGGTCGGACGACGGCCGGTCCAGCAGCACGACGCCGGTGCCGCGCCGGCGTACGGCGAGCAGGTGCTCGATGTCGTTCGTGGCCGGGACGACCATGACCCCCTGCACGCCGTGCTCCTCGAACAGGCGCAGATAGCGCTGCTCACGGTCGGGGTCGTCGTCGGACGACGCCACCATGAGTGTGAAGTCGTCCCGGTCCAGGCGCTCCTCGATGCCGCGGGCGACGTCGGTGAAGAACGGGTTGGCGATGTCCAGGACGATGGCGCCGATGGTCGTGATGGTCCCGGCACGCAGCTGCCGGGCGGACCCGTTGCGCACGAAGCTCAGGTCTTCGATGGCGGCCTCGACGCGCTCGCGGGTGCCGGGCAGCACCCGTTCGGGCCGGTTGAGCACGTTGGAGACCGTGCCGACGGAGACGCCGGCGGCACGGGCGACGTCGGCGATGGATGCTCGTCGGTGAGCTGTCGGCTGGGTCATGGAGCGCCTCCTTGCTTCGGGCTACATTATGAACCGTTTCATGACACAGGTCGCCCCTCGGCGGGCGTGGGAACCGGAGGACCGGAGATGTCGAGCAGTTCCGCGGGCGCACGCGTATGTTTCACGTCCCGGGTGCGGGCTGACCGTATACCGGAGTACCGGGCGGCACACGCCGCCGTCTGGCCGGAGATGCTGGAGGCCCTGCGGGACACGGGCTGGCGTGACTACCACCTGTTCCTGCGCGACGACGGCCTCCTCGTCGGGATCCTGGAGACGGACGACTACGCCGCGGCGCAGCGCGGGATGGCCGCGACCGAGGTCAACGCCCGGTGGCAGGCGGCGATGTCCGGATTCTTCGTGGACGAGGGCAACCCGGACGACGGGTTCGTGCTGCTGGACGAGGTGTTCCACCTGGAGGCCCAGCTGGCGGCCCTGGAGGACGCGGGCTGACCCGCCGTCCGCCCCCGTCGCCCCGCCGTCCGCCGCGGTCGTCCGCCGCGCCGTCCGCCGCAGCCTCCGCGGCCCGCGGCGCGACGCGAGTTCTCTTCGAGGTCAAGGTTGATTCGCTTTGGACGGTCTCAAAGCGAATCAACCTTGACCTCGAAGGTGAGGCGGGTGAGGCGAGGCCACGCGAGGCCAGGTGAGGCGAGGCCGGGCGGGTCAGTTGACGCCGCCCTCGCGTTCGCTGAGCGCGTTCGGGTCCGTGATCTTCGTCGGGTCGGGGCGGTTGAACGCCCAGGTGACGAACCACAGGACCACGCCGATGAGCAGCAGCCAGCCGGCGATCTGGTACTGGAGCGGGTCCCGTCCGGTCCACGGTCCGACGAAGAACGCGCAGAGCAGCGCGCCGAGGATCGGCAGCACGGTCGGAGCGACGAAGTGCCGCCGGTCCACGATGTTGCTCCGCAGCTTGAGCACCGCGACGTTGACGATGGTGAACACCGCGAGCAGCAGGAGCGACGTGGTGCCGCCGAGCGCGGCGATCACGCCGGACTCCTCCTGCAGCGTCACGAGCACGATGAGTCCCAGCGCGATGACGGTGGTGAACACGATCGCGGCGGTCGGGGTCCGCCGCCGAGGGGAGACCCGCCCGAGGAACGGCGGCAGCACCTTCTGCTTGGCCATCCCGTACAGCAGCCGGGACGCCATCAGCATGTTGATCAGGGCCGAGTTAGCGACGGCGAAGATCGTGATGAACGGGAAGATGGACCCGATGGGGAAGCCGGGCAGGGCCCGCTCGACCACGAGCGTGAGCGGGGTCTCGCTCGCACCGAGCTCGCCCACCGGCACGATCGCCACGGTGAAGATCGCGACCAGCACGTAGATGACGCCGGTGAGGCCGATGCCGGTGATCATCATGCGCGGGAAGTTCTTCACCGGGTCGTGGGTCTCCTCGGCCATGTTGACGGCGTCCTCGAACCCGACCATCGCGAAGAACGCCAGCGCCGTCGCGGCGGTCACGGCGAGGAAGGCGTTCTTGTCACCGGGACTCTCGAACACCATCACGCGGCTGAAGTCGGCCTGGCCGCCGAATGCCGCGAAGATGCCCACCAGGATGATGAACAGCAGGCCGGAGAGCTCGACGATCGTGAGCACGATGTTGGCCTTCACGGACTCGCCGACGCCGCGCAGGTTCACCGCCGCGACCAGGGCCATGAAGACCAGTGCGACGGCGACCACTGCCCAGGTGCTGTGCTCGTCGATCCCGAGCCCGACGAGCAGGTTGGACCCGACGGCGCGGGCGGCGGTCGAGGCGGAGGTGATGCCCGAGCACATCACGGCGAAGCACACGATGAACGTGAGGAAGTGGATGCCGAACGCCTTGTGCGTGTACAGGGCGGCGCCGGCCGCCTGCGGATACTTGGTCACCAGCTCCAGATAGGAGAACGCGGTGATGAGGGCGATGAGGAACGCGACGATGAACGGCGCCCATGCCGCACCGCCGACCTCGGCCGCCACCTGCCCGGTGAGTGCGTACACGCCGGTACCGAGAATGTCGCCGACGATGAAGAGCAGGAGCAGCTTTGGCCCCATGACTCGCTTGAGCTCCGTGGGCTCCTCGCCGAGTGCCGCGTGCTCCCCGGCCGCTGGTTGGGTCATCTCCGGTCACCTCCAGGACGTGCTGCGGGCAAAAATCTCCCCTGATCGACCAAGAGTTGCGTAACCGGCACCGCACGGCAATGGGAGTTCCGGAAGTTCTTGACGCTCTGACCTGGCGGGTCTATCTTCCGAGTATCGGTTTGAACGATTCAACCCGATCGGAAGACAGCCCTGCGGTCAATGCCGACCGCCCGCACAGCTCGACGGAGAGATATGCCGAACGCCGCACCGACGCTGCGCCTCGAAGGGGTCGCCAAGTCCTTCGGGCCGGTGGCCGCGCTCCGGTCCGGCACCCTGGTGGTCCAGCCCGGCAGCATCCATGCCCTCGTCGGCGAGAACGGGGCGGGCAAGTCCACGCTGGTCAAGGTCGTGGGCGGCGTGCACCGCCGCGACGCCGGCGTCGTCGAGCTCGACGGTGATCCCGTCGACTTCGCCGGGCCCGCGGAGGCCAAGGCCGCCGGTGTCGCCGTCATCCACCAGGAGCCCGCGAGCTTTCCGGACCTGACTGTCACCGAGAACATCTTTCTGGGCCGCGAGCCGCTGGGGAGGTTCCGCCGGATCGACCGCCGCGCCATGCGCGAGGGGGCCCGCGACCTGTTCCGGAACCTGGGCGTCGACCTGGACCCGGACCGCCCCGCCGAGGGCCTGTCCATCGCGGACCAGCAGATCGTCGAGATCGCCAAGGCGATCTCCCTGGACGCCCGGCTCCTGGTCATGGACGAGCCGACGGCGGCGCTGAGCGCCGTCGAGGTGCGCCGGCTGTTCGCCGTCGCCCGCGCACTGCGTGACGCGGGCAAGGCCGTCGTCTTCATCTCGCACCGCCTCGACGAGGTGGCCGACCTCTGCGACACCGTCACCGTCATGCGCGACGGCGCGCACGTCTCGACGGACGCCGTCGCCGACGTCACGCCCGACGAGCTGGTGCGTCGCATGGTCGGCCGCGACGTTGCCGAGCTCTACCCCAAGGTCGCGAGCACGCCCGGCGAGGTGGTGCTGCGGGTCGAGGGACTGGAGTCGACCGGCACCTTCCACGACGTGTCCTTCGAGGTGCGGGCCGGCGAGATCGTCGGGCTCGCGGGCCTCGTCGGCGCCGGGCGCAGCGAGATCGCCCGGGCGGTGTTCGGCGTCGACCGGTACGACGCCGGGCATGTCACCGTCGGCGGGCGGGCGCTGCGGCCGGGCGACCCGGCGGCGGCCATCGCGGCGGGCCTCGCCCTGGTCCCTGAGGACCGGCGCCTGCAGGGCCTGGTCACCGAGTCGTCGGTGGTCCGCAACGTGAGCGCCGTCGCGCTTCGACGACGACGCGGCCCGAGGGACGAGGGCGGCGTGCGAGGAGAAGCGCGCGAAGGCCCTGCCCGGAAGAGGCTCGCCCGCCTCGGCATCCTGCTGCCCGACGCCGAGGCGCGGCTCGCGCGCGACTGGTCCGGCCGCCTGGCCGTGAAGGCCGGGGCGCTGGACGCGCTGGCCACCACCATGAGCGGCGGCAACCAGCAGAAGGTCGTGCTGGCGAAATGGCTGGCCACCGGGCCGAAGGTGCTCATGGTGGACGAGCCGACCCGCGGCATCGACGTCGGTACCAAGGCCGAGGTGCACCGGCTGCTGTCCACGCTGGCCGCCGAAGGCCTGGCCGTCCTCATGATCTCGTCAGAGCTGCCGGAGGTACTGGGTATGGCCGATCGGGTGCTCGTGGTGCGCGAGGGGCGCATCGCCACCGAGCTGAGCCGCGCGGAGGCGACACCGGAGGCGGTGATGCGCGCGGCGACGCCGGGCGCGTCCCGGAGCGACTCCCGGACGGAGGGAGTGGCATGAGAAGCGTGCTCCGCCGTCGCGAGGCCGGCATCGCCCTCGCCCTCCTGGTCGTGATCGGCGTGACGACCGCCGTGCAGCCCGGCTTCCTGTTCACCGCGAACGGCTGGCGCGACCTGCTGCTCACGCCCGCGATCCTCGTGGTGCTCGCCGTGGGTCAGGCGGTGGTGGTCATCACGCGCAACGTCGACCTGTCGGTCGGCTCGGTGCTCGGCCTCACGGCGTACCTCACGGGCCGGCTGTTCATGGCGGCGCCGGACCTGCCGATCGTCGTGGTGACCCTGGTCGCCGTCGCAGCCGGCGCGCTGCTCGGCCTGATCAACGGCTCCATCGTGGCGTTCGCCCGCGTACCCGCCCTCGTCATCACGCTCGGCACCCTCTACGTCTACCGCGGTGTGACGCTGACCTGGGCGGGCAGCGACCGGATCGACGCGGGCGACATGCCGAACTCGTTCCTCGACCTCGGCACGCAGCAGGTGCTGGGCGTACCCGTGCTGACCGTCCTCGCCGCGATCGTGCTGGCGGCGGTCGCCTACTACCTGCACACCTCACGCGGCGGACGGCAGCTCTACGCCATCGGGTCCGACCCCGACGCCGCGGCGCTGCAGGGCCTGCCCGTCCGCCGTCGGCTGCTGGGGGCGTTCGCCCTGGGCGGCGCCCTCGCGGGGCTCGCCGGTGTCATGTTCGCGGCCCGGTACGGCACGGTGTCCTCGGGTGCCGGAACCGGCATGGAGCTGCAGGTGGTGGGCGCCGTGGTGGTCGGCGGCGTGGCGATCTTCGGCGGCAGCGGCACCGTGGCGGGTGCCGCGCTCGGCGCGATGCTGCTGCTCACCATCAACCGGGCGCTGCCCGTCGTGGGCATCCCCGACTTCTGGCAGCGCGCCGTCGTCGGCGTGCTCATCATCGGCGCGATCGCGCTGGACCGCGTGCTCGCGAACCGTCGATCACGCCGCCTGGCCGCGGCACGCGACGCCGACCCGCCGTCCGCCTCCCCACCCGACAGCGGCGCGCCACCCGGCGGCACGGCGCCGCCCGGTGCCGGCCCGAACGACCGCGAGGAGGCGACCACATGAGGACCCACGCCCGTCCGTGGTGGCAGCGTGCGCTGCTCACGCGCGAGATGCTGACCATCCTGATCCTGGTCGTGGCCTGGGTCGTCGCCGCCTCGGCGGTGCAGGGCTTCGACGGCCCGCTCACCATCACCTACCTGGTGCTCGACGTCGCACCGGTGCTCCTCATCGCCCTGCCCATGACCCTGATCATCGCCACGGGGGAGATCGACCTGTCGGTCGCGTCGGTGGTGGGGCTGTCCAGCGTGACCTTCGGGCTGCTGTACCAGGCAGGGCTCGGCCTCTGGGCCGCACTGCTGGTGTCCGTGCTGATCGGTGCCGTGTGCGGTGCGGTCAACGGCGCGCTCGTCGCGTACGGCGGACTGCCGTCGCTCGCGGTCACCATCGGCTCGCTCGCGCTGTACCGCGGCCTCGCCGTCGGCCTCCTCGGCACGACGGCGGTCACCGGCTTCCCCGAGACCTGGACCGACGGCGCCACGGAGAACCTGGGGGAGTCGCCCTACCCGGCGATCACCCTCGGCCTCATCGCGCTGGCCGCCGTGTTCGCCGTCCTGCTGCACGCGACGCCGTTCGGCCGGAACGTGCTCGACATCGGCCGCAGCAAGGAGGCCGCCCGGTTCTCCGGCGTCGACGTCAAGCGGACCCTGCTGATCCTGTTCGTGCTGTCCGGGGCGGTGTCGGCGCTCGCGGGCGTCTACTACACGCTCCGCTACGGCAGCGCGCGCGGCGACAACGCGACCGGCATGGAGCTGCAGGTGGTCGCCGCCGTGCTGCTCGGCGGGGTGTCGATCTTCGGCGGGCGGGGCGCGATCCACGGGGTGGTCGCGGGCGTCCTGCTCATCGGCGTGCTCGGCAGCGCGCTCCGCCTGGAGGGCGTCACGGTCAACGTCATCAACATCGTGATCGGCACGGCACTGGTTGTTTCCGTGGTCGCCCCGCGCATCGCGGGCGGCCTGAGAGTCCGGCGGCGTGCTGCCGCCGGGCAGCGAACGTAGGGAGACGGACGATGAAGTTCACATCTGTGCTCGCGGCCGGCACGGCCGCTGTGCTGGCCCTGGGGCTGACCGCGTGCGGTTCGGGCGGCGGCGGGGACGACGGCGGTGGTGGTGACGGAGACGTCACGATCACCGTGCTGCCCAAGAACCTGGGCAACCCCTATTTCGAGGCGTCGACGACCGGAGCCGAGGAAGCCGGCGAGGAGCTGGGCGTCACCGTGGAGGAGGTCGGGCCGGACACCGCGTCGCCCGACGCCCAGGTGCCGTTCATCAACACCGCCGCACAGCAGGGCGTCGGCGCGCTGGTGGTGTCGGCGAACGACCCGACGGCGATCGGTGACGCGCTGGAGGAGGCGCGGTCGGCAGGCACCAAGGTGGTCACGTTCGACTCGGACACCGAGCCGCAGTTCCGCGACCTGTTCGTCAACCAGGCCTCCGCCGAGGGCATCGCGGACAAGCAGCTCGAGCTCGTGGCGGACCAGATCGGGGGCGAGGGCGAGATCGCCATCCTGTCGGCGTCGGCCAACGCGACCAACCAGAACACGTGGATCGCGCTCATGGAGGAGAAGCTCGCCTCCGACTACCCGGACATCGAGCTGGTCGAGACCGTCTACGGCGACGACGACGACCAGATGTCGTTCGACAAGACGGCCGCGCTGCTGCAGTCGCACCCGGACCTCAAGGGGATCGTCTCGCCCACCACCGTCGGCATCGCGGCGGCGGCCCGCTATGTGTCGACGTCGGAGTACAAGGGCAAGGTCGCCGTGACCGGCCTCGGTACGCCCAACCAGATGCGGGAGTACGTCGAGGACGGGACCGTCGAGGCGTTCGCCCTGTGGAACCCGACCGACCTGGGCTACCTGGCGACGCAGGCCGCGGCTGCCCTCGCCGCGGGCGACATCACGGGCGAGGAGGGCGACACCTTCGAGGCAGGGCGCCTGGGCGAGTTCACGGTGGGAGCCGACGGCGAGGTGCTCCTGGGCGAGCCGTACGTCTTCGACGAGAGCAACATCGCGGACTTCGACTTCTGAGGCTTCACTGTCCGACATGGGAGTTCCCACCTATCCTTTTCGTGGCGGGAATGGCTCCCATGTCGGACAGGGCCTCTGCTCCCGTAGGTCACGGCTGCCGATCACCTGACGTTCTGCGGCCACCTAGCCACCCGAAAGTTCACCCGCAGACCCGGGGTGAAATCTTGGGTCGGCGTGGGGTGCGCGCCGCTAGTGTCCGGTGTTGTTTGCGCGGTTCGCGCTGCGCGTTTCACGCTCTACAGGGGGGAAAACAGTGGCTCGGCATGCGGCAGCAACATCCCGATCGAAGCGGGGGGCTTCGGTCGCCCGCAGCGTGGTCGGTAAGACGATCATCCTGGGTGTAGCACCGGCGATGGTGCTAGGGGGCGCGCTCGCTCCGGCAGCGAATGCGCTGACCGGCCAGCCGTCGCTCGAGCCAGAAGGCGCCTCGGCGCCGCTGGCTCCGGAAGAATCCGTGCTGCCCGACACGGGAACCACCGCGGCGGAGGTCCAGCGGGTGGCGATCGCCGCGGCGCCCGTCGTCGAGCCCGCCGACGCGGCCGACACGGACGACACCGCAGACGCGGCCGACACCGCAGACGCGGCCGACACCGCGGACGCGGCCGACACCGCAGACGCGGCCGACACCGCAGACGCGGCCGAGCCCGCCCCTGCGGCAGACGTGGCAGACGTGGCAGACGCGGCCGACGGCGAGGTGACGCTCGGTACTGACGAGAGCGGCCGGCTCGCCGGCGCCATCGAGGTGCCCGAGGGGTTCCAGACGGTCGGGCTGTCCTGGCCGGCCGAGGTCGACCAGTCCGTGCCCGAGATGCAGGTGCGCACCCGGGCGGCCGATGGGGCCTGGAGCGAGTGGAGCCACCTGGAGAAGTCCACGGACGACGCCGACGGCGGCTCCGCCGTCGTGACCTCCGCGCCGGTGTACGTGGGCGAGGCGGACGCCGTCCAGCTCGTCACGGTGGACGAGGCAGCGGTCCTCCCCGCGGGCATGGAGCTCAGCCTGGTCTCGTCGGCCCAGGTCACCACGGCCGCGGCGACCACGTCGGGCACGGTCGCGTCGGCGACGACGACCGGCGGACCGACGATCATCACGCGCGAGGAGTGGGGCGCGGCGCCACGGTGCCTCGAGCCGGGCACCGGCCCGACCTGGTTCCCGGCCGAGGGTGGCCTCAAGGCGGCCGCGGTGCACCACACGGTGAACCCGAACGACTACTCGACGGTCGCCGAGGCCATGCAGGCCATCCGCAACGACCAGGCGTACCACCAGCAGACGCACGGCTGGTGCGACATCGGCTACAACTTCCTGGTCGACAAGTGGGGCAACATCTACGAGGGCGCCGACGGCAGCATCGAGGAGCCGATCATCGGCGCCCACACCGGCGGCTTCAACACCGGCACGGTCGGTGTCGCGATGGTCGGCACCTACACCACCGCGGCGGGCGTGAAGCCCACGGCCGCCCAGCGGGACGGCGTGGCCAAGATCATCGGGAGCCGCCTCGCGGAGTACGACCTCAACCCGGACGACACGACGGTCCTCACCGCCGCCAGCCACACCTCCGGTGGCCGGTACTACGCGGGCGACCGGGTGACGCTGCAGCGGGTCTTCGGCCACCGCGACACCCACCGGACCGAGTGCCCGGGCGCGCTCGCCTACCCGCTGCTGTCGGGCATCCAGGACCAGGCAGCGGTGTACGCCAAGCAGTACACCGTCGTCCAGGAGCAGTACACGAACCTGGTCCAGGCCGTGTACAAGGACAGCCTGGGCCGTGAGGCGACCGCCAACGAGATCGCGTCCTGGGAGTACCGGGTCTCGGTCAGCGGCGTCGGCATGCTCGTCGACCGCATGGAGAAGGCCGACATGTACCGCACGGTACGGATCGTCGAGGCGTTCCGGGGCACGCTGGGCTACACGCCGTCGTCCGCCCAGGTGTCCAACCACCTGGAGGCCATCAAGGATGGCACGCGAACGATCGACGAGGTGGAGACCTACCTGCTGATGAACCCGAGGTACTACGAGAAGGTGGGCGGCACGTACACCAGGTACGTGAAGGCGGTGTACGAGCACATCCTGCACCGGGCGCCCACCGCCGACCGGCTCGACTACTGGACATCCCGCCTGCCCACGATAGGCCGCAGGGCCTTCGTCGAATCGCTGTGGAACCACCCGCAGGCGGTGCGGCTGCGCGTCACCGACACCTACCGGCACTACCTGGCCGTCCCTCCGAGCTCGACCCGGCTGTCCCTGTGGACGGACCGCATCAGGGGCCGGTACACGGAGGCCGACCTGCGCAGGTCGCTGATGACCTCCCAGTCGTACCTCGCGCGGGCGGACGACCGCTACTGACGGGTGACGCACCCGAGAACGGGTGATCGGCAGGACGTCAGGTGACCGGCGGGGCGAGCTGTCCCGAGCTGCCGTTCACCTGACGTCCTGCCGATCGCGACGCTTTGCCTCCAGCATCCCTTGACCACCTCCCGGTTGCGGAATAGGCTTTCAGTGAATCGTTTCAAGGTGCGTACGAGGGTGTGCGCGGGGAGAGGGAGGACGCCATGGCGGCATCCGTACGGACCGAGGTGGCCAAGGCCGCACTCCGGCAGCAGACGATCGAGCTGCCTTCGTGGGCGTTCGGCAACTCCGGCACGAGGTTCAAGGTCTTCGGCCAGCCGGGCGTGCCGCGCGACCCGTTCGAGAAGCTGTCCGACGCCGCGCAGGTGCACCGGTACACCGGCGTCGCACCGCGGGTCAGCCTGCACATCCCCTGGGACCTCGTCGACGACTTCGGCGTGCTCGCCCGGCACGCCGAGGACCTGGGCGTGCGGATCGGGATGATCAACTCGAACGTCTTCCAGGACGACGACTTCATGCTGGGCTCGCTCGCACACCCCGACCCCCGGGTGCGGGCCAAGGCGGTCGACCACCACAAGCAGTGCATCGACGTCATGCGGGCCACGGGTTCCAAGGACCTCAAGGTCTGGCTCTCCGACGGCCTCAACTACCCCGGCCAGGACTCGATCCGCGCACGCCAGGACCGGATCGCCGAGTCCCTGGCCCAGATCTACGCGGCCCTCGACGACGACCAGCACATGGTGCTCGAGTACAAGTTCTTCGAGCCCGCGTTCTACATCACCGACGTCCCGGACTGGGGCACGTCCCTGCTGCACGTCATGGCCCTTGGCGACCGGGCAAAGGTGGTGCTCGACACCGGCCACCACGCGCCGGGCACCAACATCGAGTTCATCGTGGCGCAGCTGCTGCGCCAGGGCCGCCTCGGCGCCTTCGACTTCAACAGCCGCTTCTACGCCGACGACGACCTCATGGTCGGCGCGGCGGACCCGTTCCAGCTCTTCCGGATCATGCACGAGATCGTGTCCGCCGACGCCCACGCGCCGGACAGCGGCGTCAACTTCATGCTCGACCAGTGCCACAACATCGAGCCGAAGATCCCCGCGCAGATCCGGTCTGTCATGAACGTGCAGGAGGCGACGGCGAAGGCGCTGCTCGTCGACGTCGAGGGGCTCACGGCGGCCCAGCTGTCGGGTGACGTGCTCGGCGCGCACGCTGTTCTCATGGACGCTTACGACACCGACGTCCGCCCGCTCGTCGCCGAGGTGCGCGAGGAGATGGGCCTGGACCCGAACCCGACGGCCGCCTTCGCGGCGTCCGGGTACGCCGAGAAGATCGCCGCCGAGCGTGTCGGAGGCGCCCAGGCCGGGTGGGGCGCGTGAACGTCGCCGTCGGCGACCGGCTGCTGCCGGGCCCGCACGGCGAGCTGCGCGTGCGGGTCTACGAGCCCGCGGCGGACGCCGAGCGGGTGGCCGGCCTGGTGTGGGCGCACGGCGGTGCGTTCATGCACGGCGACCTCGACATGCCCGAGGCCGACTGGGTGGCCCGGAGGCTGGCCGCCGTCGGCGTCGTGGTGGTGAGCGTCGACTACCGGCTCGCGCCAGACCTCGACTACCGCGACCCGGCCGATCCCCGGGCGCCCGGCGGCGCGCGGTTCCCCGTCGCGTCCGAGGAGGTCACCTTCGCCTTCGGCTGGGCGAGGGACGCCGGCCTCGGCGTCGGGCCGGAACGCTGGTCGCTGGGCGGGGCCAGCGCAGGCGGCAACCTGGCGGCCGGCGCGTCGCTCCGACTGCGCGACGCGGGCGGACCGCTGCCACGCTCGATCGTGCTCGCCTACCCCGTGGCGCACTACGAGCTCCCGGCACCGAGCCCGGAGCTCGCCGCGAAGATCGCCGCGCTGCCGCCCGATCGGGACTTCCCGCCCGAGGCGATGCGTGCGATGGGCGCCAACTACCTCGGGCGCGGCGACCTCCCGGTCTCCCCGTACGCCCACCCCGGCGGGCAGGACCTGCGCGGGCTGCCGCCCACGTTCGTCGTCACGTCCGACCACGACGCGCTGCGGTCCTCGGGCGAGGCGTACTGCGCCGAGCTCGCCGCGGCCGGGGTCGACGTGCTGCTCGTCCGCGAGGACAGCACCTATCACGGCCACCTCAACGAGCCGGACACCGCCGGCGCGGCACGCAGCATCGCGCGCATCGCGACCTGGCTCACCGCCGACGGGCTCGTCGGCACGCCCCACGAAGCACCGCACGACAGCAGCTCAACGCCTCCGCCGGCCGAGCTCGCCGGGACCTCGGTCCCGACGAGCTCGACCGGCGAGGAGGCCCCCACCGAGACGGAAGCAGCAGCCCGATGACGAACCAGACTGCCGGCGCGACAGACAACCCGACGGTGACCTCGCTCGTCGCCCGCTCGAACCGGCTGGGCGCCGACCCGAGGAACACGAACTACGCGGGCGGGAACACGTCCGCGAAGGGGAGCTCCACCGACCCCGTGACGGGCGAGCCCGTCGAGCTGCTGTGGGTCAAGGGCTCCGGCGGCGACCTCGGCACGCTCCAGCCCCAGGGCCTCGCGGTGCTGCGGCTGGACCGGATGCGGGCGCTCGTCGACGTGTACCCGGGCCTGGACCGCGAGGACGAGATGGTGGCGGCGTTCGACTACTGCCTGCACGGCAAAGGCGGCGCGGCGCCGTCGATCGACACCGCCATGCACGGCCTGGTCGACGCCGCCCACGTGGACCACCTCCACCCCGACTCGGGCATCGCGGTGGCCGCCGCGGCCGACGGCGAGGCACTCACCCGGGAGATCTTCGGCGACGAGGTCGTCTGGGTGCCGTGGCGTCGCCCGGGCTTCCAGCTCGGCCTCGACATCGCGGCGATCAAGGCGGAGAACCCGCAGGCCATCGGCTGCGTCCTGGGCGGTCACGGCATCACCGCCTGGGGCGACACCAGCGAGGAGTGCGAGGCGCGGTCGCTCGACATCATCCGCCGGGCAGAGGCGTTCATCGAGTCGCGTGCCGCTGCGCGGGACGCGCACCCGTTCGGCGCGGTGCGCCCCGGCTACGAGTCCCTGCCCGACGCCGAGCGCCGGGCCCGTGCGGCGGCGCTCGCACCGGTGATCCGCGGCATCGCGTCGGCGGACGCGCCGCAGGTCGGCCACTTCACCGACTCCGCCGTCGTGCTGGACTTCCTGGCCCGTGAGCGGCTGCTGCCGCTCGCCGGGCTCGGCACGTCGTGCCCCGACCACTTCCTCCGCACCAAGGTGAAGCCGCTGGTCGTGGACGTCCCGACGTCGGCAACCGTGGAGGAGACCGTCGCGGCGCTGCGCGAGGCGCACACCGCCTACCGCGCGGACTACGCCGCCTACTACGAGCGCGGCGCGACGACGGCGCGGGCGCGCGGCGAGGAGCCGCCGGCGATGCGCGGCGCCGACCCGGCGATCGTGCTGGTCCCGGGCGTCGGCATGTTCTCGTACGGGCGCAACAAGCAGACGGCACGGGTCGCCGGCGAGTTCTACGTCAACGCGATCAACGTGATGCGCGGCGCGGAGACGATCTCCACCTACGCGCCCATCGCGGAGGACGAGAAGTTCCGCATCGAGTACTGGGCCCTCGAGGAGGCCAAACTGCGGCGCATGCCCGCGCCCAAGCCGCTGGCGACGCGCGTGGCCCTGGTGACCGGTGCGGCGTCGGGCATCGGCAAGGCGATCGCGCAGCGGCTCGCCGCGGAGGGCGCGTGCGTGGTCGTGGCGGACCTGGACACCGCGAAGGCGACCGCGGCCGCGGCCGAGCTCGGCTCGGCGGACGTCGCCATCGGTGTGGCCATGGACGTGTCGTCCGAGGTGGCCGTGCAGGCGGGGATCCGGGAGGCGGTGCTGGCGTTCGGCGGCGTCGACCTCGTGGTGAACAACGCGGGCCTGTCCCTGTCGCGGTCCCTGTTCGACACCACCGAGGCCGACTGGGACCTGCAGCACAACGTCATGGCCAAGGGCTCGTTCCTCGTCTCACGTGAAGCGGCACGGGTGCTGGTGGACCAGGGGCTCGGGGGCGACATCGTCTACATCTCCTCGAAGAACTCCGTGTTCGCGGGGCCGAACAACATCGCCTACTCCGCGACCAAGGCCGACCAGGCGCACCAGGTGCGGCTGCTCGCCGCCGAGCTGGGCGAGCACGGCATCCGGGTGAACGGCGTGAACCCGGACGGCGTCGTACGCGGGTCGGGCATCTTCGCGTCCGGCTGGGGGGCCAACCGTGCGGCGGTGTACGGGGTGCCGGAGGAGAAGCTGGGCGAGTTCTACGCGCAGCGCACCCTGCTCAAGCGCGAGGTGCTGCCCGAGAACGTGGCGGCCGCCGTGTTCGCGCTGTGCACCTCGGACTTCTCGCACACGACCGGCCTGCACGTGCCCGTCGACGCGGGCGTGGCAGCGGCGTTCCTGCGGTGAGCGCGCCGGGGTTCGTCGCGATCGACCTCGGGGCGACGTCGGGGCGGGTGATGCTCGGAGTGCTCGACGGCGGGCGGGTCGAGCTGGTCGAGTGCGGCCGGTTCCCCAACGGCCCGGTGGACTCCGGCGACGGCCTGCGCTGGGACATCGAGGCGCTGTGGGCCGGGATCCTCGACGGGCTGCGCTCCGCGGGCGCCCTGGCGGAGCGGACCGGGGTAGAGGTCCGCGGGATCGGGGTGGACTCGTGGGCGATCGACCACGGGCTGCTCGGTCCGGACGGTGGGCTCGTGGGCGACCCGTGGTGCTACCGGGACGCCCGGACGGCAGGGGTGGCGGACCGGGTCTACGAGCGGATCTCCTTCGCCGGGCACTACGCCGTCAACGGCCTGCAGCATCTGCCGTTCACCACGGAGTTCCAGCTCGTGGCGGGGGTCTCGACAGGCTCGACCAGCGGTGGAGCAGGCTCGACCGAGTGGGCCCGCGCATCCCGGCTGCTGCTCGTGCCCGACCTGATCACCTACCGGCTGACCGGGCGGCAGGTCGCGGAGGTGACGAACGCGTCCACGACAGGGCTGCTGGACGCGCGGACGCGGACCTGGGCCTCCGGGCTCCTGGACCGGCTGGTCACCGAGTACCCCGGTCTGTCCGGGCTGGGTGATCGGCTCCCGGAGCTCGTGGAACCGGGAACGGTGGTCGGTCCCCTGAGGGACGCGGTGCGCGAGATGACCGGTCTCGGCCCGGTCCCTGTGTTCGCCGTGGCCTCCCACGACACCGCGTCCGCGGTGGTCGGGACGCCGCTGCCAGAGGACGGGGCCGCCGCCTACATCTCCTCCGGGACCTGGTCCCTGGTCGGGGTGGAGCTGCCCGCGCCAGTGCTGACCGACGCGAGCCGCGAGGCGAACTTCACGAACGAGCTCGGCGTCGACGGCACGGTCAGGTACCTGCGCAACGTCATGGGGCTGTGGATCCTGGACGAGTGCATCCGGGAGTGGACGGCAGACGCTTCGCGGGGCGAGGGCCCTCCGGTCGACCTCGGCGCGCTGCTCACCGAAGCGGCGGCCGAGCCGGGCGGCCGGTACCTCCTCGCCGTGGACGGCGATGAGTTCCTGGCTCCCGGCGAGATGCCCGCCCGGGTGCGCGCCGCGATCCGGCGCTCCGGCGCCGAGGTGCCAGAGACCCGGGCGGCACTGGCACGGGTGGTGCTGGACAGCCTGGCGGACACCTATGCCCGGGTTGTCCGGCAGGCCGGCGAGCTGGCCGGGACCGAGATCCGGGCCGTGCACGTGGTGGGCGGGGGGTCGCGGAACGAGCTGCTCAACCGGCTCACGGCGGCGGCGACCGGGCTCCCCGTGGTCGCAGGCCCGGCCGAGGCGACCGCGCTCGGCAACGTCCTGGTCCAGGCGCGCGCGTCCGGCGTCGGGCCGCAGACGCTCGCGGGCCTGCGGACCGTGGTCCGCGACAGCACGGACCTGCAGCTGGCCGGCCCGCTGCCCTGACTCGTCGTACCGAGTACACCGAGTCAGGGCCGCAGGCCTGCCTGCCCTCCCGGGGCGCTGCCCAACCCAGCGGGGGTGTGTTGCGGACAGCGCAACACACCCCCGCGGAGCAGGTCTCCCCCCGGCTCAGGTGCGGGCCGCGGTCGACGCACGCACGATGAGGTGCGGGCTCAGCTCGATGCGGTGCACCGGACGGTCCGCGCCGGTCGCCGGGTCGCTGCCCCCACCGTCGCGCGTGCCGTCGCCGTCCGCCCGCGTGATCCCCAGCCGGCGGGTGAGCAGCTCGACCGCACCCGCGCCGATCGCCGCCCGGGGCGGCCGCACCGCGGTGAGCGGGGGGTCGGCCAGGGCCGCCACCTCGTCGTCGTAGGCGACCACCGCCAGGTCGGCGGGAACCCGCATGCCGCGCTCCTGGGCCTGCTCCACCAGCGAGATCGCCTCCCGGTCGGAGTGCACCAGGAGCGCGGTCGCCCCGGCCGCCGCGCACCTGTCGAGCACCGCCGCGGCCTCGTCGGCCCAGCCGGCGTCGGACAGCGGAACGGTCTTCAGGTCCAGCACGACGTCGAGGCCCAGCTCGTCGGCCACCGTCAGGAACCCGCGCCGGACGGCGGTCGTGTGCGGGCTCGTCCGCGACGTCACGAGCCCCACCCGCCGGTGCCCGCGCTCCGCGAGGTGCCGTGCCGCCGTCCCCGAACCGAGCGCGTGGTCGGTGGCCACCGACTCGAGCGGCTCGTGATACCGCCCTGCCGCCAGCCGCCGTTCCATCAGGACCACCGGCAGGTCCAGGCCGGTGAGCCACTCGCCGAGCTCGGTGGCGTCCGGACCCTCGACGGGCGGTGCGACGAGCAGCCCGTCGACCCCCGGCCCGCCGTCGTCCCCGACGAGGGCCGTGACCTGGCGGCGTACCTGGTCCACGTCGTAGGACGCGCCGCGCAGGATCAGCCGCGCCGCCCCGTGCGCGGCACCCCGGGCCCCGCGGATGACCTCGGGCCAGTAGTAGTCGAGCGACGGCACGACCATGCCGATCGTCGGCAGTCCACCGTCGCCCGACTCCTCCGGCTCGGCGACTCCGGCCGCCCGCGCCGTGCGGGCCGGGATCCGGGCGCCGCCGTGCACCTTCTCCAGCGTGCCCTCGGCGACGAGCAGGGCGAGGTCGCGCCGCACGGTCACCGGCGTCACGCCCAGCACGCGCGACAGATCGCTCACGCGAGCCGACCCGGTCTCGCGTACCCGCGCGATGAGACGCGCCCGACGTTCGCTCGGGAGCGGCGCTTCCTCCGTCATACAACCTCCTGCGATCCGGACCCGGTGGGTCTCATGGTTACCCGGAATGTGCCAGATGGCGCCTCTGTGCGCGCCGTCAGGCGCAACCTGGTCAGGCGCTCGCCCCAGACGGCGGCCAGCTCGGGGTCGTCCAGGTCGCGCACGTCGAGCTCCGCGTCGGCCGCCGCCGGGTCCCAGGTGATGGCGAGCGCGCGGGCCGACGTCGGGCCGCCGTCCCGGCCGAGCCGGCGCGCTCCGCCGTGGTAGGTGGAGCGGACCACTGCGCGGCCGGGCGCTAGCGTGACGTCGCCGGCGAGGAGCCAGTGCCACGCAGTCCGGCCGTCGGCGGTCGTGCCCGCCGCGGCGGGTGCGGCCGTGAAGGCCCAGGAGTCCTCGACCGTGACCGCCGAGGCGGCCCGGTCCAGGACGACCTCGCGCCACCAGAACTCGAGCCCGTCCACGGGATAGGCCCCGCCAAGGTCGACCCGGGCCCGCCAGTGACGGAAGTCCGCCGCGAGAATGACCTCAGGGTCGGTATGGGGCCCGGAACCGTCCCCGATGTCGTTCTCGAGGCGGACCTCGCCCGTGCCGGCGCCGGCCGGGACCTCCGCGGCCTCGAAAGTGCGGGCACCGAACTGCTCGCCCGGCGCCTGCTCGACCCCGCGCACCCGCGGGACGTTGTGCCAGTCGCCGCGGACCATCCACGACGCGTACCGGTCCGGCCCGAAGGTCCCGGCACGGTAGGTGGGCTTGCCGGCGTCGACCACGACGGGGACCCCGTCGAGCGCCACGATGACGGAGCCGACGTCGACGTGGTTGTGGTTCTCTCCGTTGTGGCCGCCCTTCACCGAGACGGCGAGGCCGCGCGTCGTCCCGGCGCTGGACCGTGCCACGGCCACGCCCGTCGACGGGAACACCGCGCTCGGCACCAGTGGCGGCACCCCGGCCGGCGCCAGCGCCGGCACCCCGGCCAACACACCGGCCCAGGCCTGGTCCGACAACATCCGGACCGCACGCGGAAGCGAGGCCCGCTCGTCGAACAGCCCGCCGGGCAGCCCGCGGTACGACATCGCGTGGCGCGCCGCGGCGTCGTCGCCCACGCGCAGGGCCCACGCGTGCACGACGTTCCAGGGCCAGGTCGCGGGCGGCCGCGCGGCGCCGTCGGCCACGTTGACGTACCAGTCGCCGCCGAGGTGCATGGAGTGCGGGAAGGCGACGGTGGCGCGGATGCGGTCGAGCGCCGCCGGCTCCGGCTCGATCCCGGCGAACCCGAGCAGGTCCTGTGCCTCGAGCGCGCGAGCGGCGCCCTGCCACCAGTAGTGGTATCCCTCGTCGACGCCGCCGTCGGCGGGCAGCGAGGCCCAGTAGGCGGCGATCCCCTCCGCGACGAGCGCGGAGAAGGCCCGACGTCGGTCCGGGTCCTCCTCCAGCGCGAGGTTGGCGGCGAGCACGTTGCCCTGGATCCACGGGCTCCAGTTCATGATCGGGTGGTCGACGCCGAGCCACCACCAGTCGCGCCGCTCGGTGAACGGCCGCAGCACTCTTGCCTGCGCCTCCTGCCGGATCCGCCACCGGACGCCGGGTGCCCGCTCGTCGAGCGCCGGCCCGAGCAGGTGGTCGATCCACGCGAGCTGCGCGGCGACCTCGCCGGCCCCGAGGTCGAGGTACGGCTCGGTGACGGTGGGCGTGACCCGGCCGAAACGGTCGAACGTGTCGTCGTGCGCGGCCCAGCACCAGGTCGACAGCTCGCACACCAGGAGCACGCCGTCGACCACCTCGTCGACGCGGTCCGTGCGGGGGTCGAGCAGGGCGGCCAGCGTGGCGCGGGTGAGGCGCGCGTGCCGGGCGGCGACGTGCGCCTCGTAGACAGTGCGGTCACCGTCGCGGAAGAACCGGGCGTACTGCGAGGCGAGGGGCTGTGGCCAGGGGGTACCGCGTTCGGCGTCGGCGGCCGCGAGCGTGGGGCCGCAGTCCGCTGCCACCTGGTCGGATGTCCAGAAGCTCCGGTCGGTGACGTCGGGCGCAGGCAGCCGTGCTGTCATGTGCTCTCCTGCGATACTCGAAGCGGGGTGTTCGAAAATGATCGTATAGGAACTCTTCGAGAAGGTCCAGGGGCTTGCCAAGCGTGCGTTACGTGGGCTTCAATGGGCCATCGTTCGATCGTAGTTGATCGGAACTGTTCGTCTGGGGGTTCAGGCGAACGAGAGACTCGATGGAGAGGAGTGCGGTGGTGCGGCGACCTGAGGTCCTGCTCGTCATGGATGACCGAGCCCGGCGTATGCAGTTCGGTCCTGAGGAGGAGGCCCGCCTGCGTGAGCTCGCGCGGCTCGGCGACCCGGTGCGCGTCACCGCCTATGACACGCCCGAGGCGAAGGAGCGGCTGGCGGACGTCGAGGTGCTCCTCACGTCGTGGGGCGCTCCCCGGGTCACCCCGGACGTGCTCGAGCTCGCGCCGAACCTGCGCGCGGTGCTGCACTGCGCGGGCACGGTCCGGCCGCTGGTGTCCGACGCGGTCTGGGACCGCGGGCTCCTCGTCACGAACGCCGTGGCGGAGAACGCGCTGCCGGTCGCGGAGTTCACGGTGGCCGCGATCTTCATGGCGGGCAAGAAGGCACCGTTCCTCGCCAATATCGCCCGTACCCGGCGGGACGACTGGTCCTACCTCGGCGACCACGACGTGCTCTCCAACCGTGACGGCGTCGTCGGGATCGTCGGCTTCTCCCGGACCGGTCGGCAGGTGGTGGCTCGGCTGACCGTGCCGGGCTCCGGCCCGGAGACCCGCGAGATCCTCGTCGCGGACCCGTTCGCGGACCCCGCCGTCGTGGCAGCGGCCGGTGCCCGGCTGGTGCCGCTCGACGAGCTGCTGTCGGCGTCCGGCATCGTCTCCCTGCACGCGCCCGAGCTGCCCTCGACGCGCAAGCTGATCGGCGCCCGCGAGCTGGCCCTCATGCCGGACGGCGCCACTCTGATCAACACCGCGCGGGGCGCCGTCGTGGACACAGCGGCCCTGGAGCGCGAGTGCGCGACCGGTCGCCTCTTCGCGATGCTCGACGTCACCGAGCCGGAGCCGCTGCCGGCGTCGTCCGTGCTGTACGACCTGCCGAACGTCATGATCACGCCGCACATCGCGGGTTCGCTCGGGACGGAGACGCGGCGCATGACCGCCGCGGCGCTCGACGAGCTGGAGCGGTACGCGCTCGGCGACACGCCGCGGAGCGCCGTGACCCGCGCCGACATGGAGTTCGTCGCATGAGCCGCCACGTGTCAGCACCGCACGCCGCCCCCGACCTGTCCGGGGAGTCCGGGCCCGAGGCCCGCGCCTGGCTCGCCGGCTACGCCGACCGGCTCCTGGCCGGGGTCCGGCCGTACGCCTCGCCGAGCGGCTCGCTCATCACCCTGCCCGGCGAGCCCGGCGGGTACGGCACAGCCGTCGACGGCCTCGAGGGCTTCGCACGCACGTTCCTGCTGGCCGGCTTCCGGCTCGCGGGGGAGGACGGCGCGGATCCGACGGGCCTCGCCGAGCGGTACGCGGCCGGACTGGCCGCGGGCACCGACCCTGCCCACCCGGAGCGCTGGACGCGGCCCGAGGAGCATGGCCAGGCCAAGGTCGAAGCCGCCTCCCTCGCCCTGATCCTCGACATGACGCGCCCCTGGATCTGGGACCGCCTCTCGCCCGACGTGCAGGAACGCACCGTCGAATACCTCGCAGCCGTGGTGGGCGACCCCGACTACCCGGACAACAACTGGGTCTGGTTCCGGCTCGTGGTCGAGACCTTCCTGCGGTCGGTGGGTGGCCCCTTCGCGGCCGACGACGTCGTGCACGACCTCGCCGCGCACGACCGGTTCCACCGCGCGGGTGGCTGGTTCGCCGACGGCCCCGAGCGGAGCTTCGACCACTACGCGGGCTGGGCCCTGCACCTGTACCCGGCCCTGTGGGCGCGGATGTCCGGCGCGGCCGAGGTAGCTGCGGCAGCCGGCGACGACCTGGCGGCCCGGTCCGCGAACGACCGCGCGCACCTGGAGCGCTACCTCGACGACGCGCTGGCCCTCGTCGGGTCCGACGGCGCCCCGCTCATCCAGGGCCGCAGCCTCACCTACCGCTTCGCGGCCGCGGCGCCATTCTGGGCCGGTGCCTTCGCGGGGGTCGGCCGGCCGGGCCAGCTCCGGGAGGCGGCGACGCGCATCGTGCGGCACTTCGCCGAGCACGAGGTGCCGGGTCCGGACGGGCTCCTGACGCTCGGCTGGCACCACCCGTGGCGGCCCATCGCGCAGCGCTACAGCGGCCCCGGATCGCCCTACTGGGCGAGCAAGGGCCTGCTCGGACTGGCGCTCCCGGCATCGCACGAGGTGTGGACGGCCGCGCCGGAGCCGCTGCCGGTCGACGTCGGCGACGTGCTCACCGTCGCGGCAGCGCCCGGCTGGGCGATCAGCGCCACGCGCGACGACGGGATCGCGCGCGTGATCAACCACGGCACCGACCACGCACTGCCGGGTTCCGACGGCGGTGACTCGCCCCTGTACGCGCGCCTCGGCTACTCGACGGCGACGTCGCCGCTGCTCGACGCCGAGGCGTGGCAGTCCCCGTTGGACCAGTCGGTGACGCTCCTGACGATGACGGGCGAGGCAGCTCACCGCACAGGCTTCACCCCCCTCTCCGTTGAGTGCGGGGTATCTGCGCCCTCGGAACGTTTCGACGGCGCAAATACCCCGCACTCAACGGAGGCGGCCGTGGTCGGGTCCGTCGCCGACGTGCACTGGGTCGAGGCCGATCTCACCGCTCCGGACCATGGGTCGGGGCGACCTGGCGTGGCCACTCCCGCCGGGCGGATCACCACCGTCTCGATCGTCCGCGGCGCCTGGGAGGTACGGCTGGCGCGGGTCTCGGAGAGCTCCGCCGACGCCGTCGCGCTGCGGATCGGCGGCTGGGCCGCCGGCCCGGGACTCGTCTCGACCCTGGTCCCGCTCCTGGGTGAGGTCGCCCCGGTGTGCGGCGAGACGACGTCCGACGACGCCACGCCGCTGGCCGGCCCGACGACCACACCCTGGTCGCGGTACGCGCCGGTCCCCGACGGCTGGACCGCCGTCGGCATCTATCTGGCGCGCACGCCCCCCACCCCACCCCACGACGTCCTTGCTTCGCGGCGGAACGCCGAAGGGGCCCGGGGGACCGGGCGACCGCGTCTCGAGCTCACCGCCGGACAGGCCGTCGTGACCTGGCCGGACGGGGGACAGACCACGGCAACCCTGCCCTGACACCCGCGCGTCCTGGTGGTCACCACCGGGGCGTCGGAGGAACGAAATCACTCGAAGGAGAGTAGAGATGAACCGCAAGATCATGAGTGCGGTCGGCGTAGCCGCCGCCGCGTCGCTGGCCCTGACGGGGTGCGGCGCAGAGGCCGAGCCGGAGGCCGCCGACGGTCCCGTCACCATCAGCCTGGCCGGCTGGGACTTCGCGTCCACGCCGGAGTTCCAGACGCTCGCTGACGCCTATCACGAGGCCAACCCAGACGTCACCGTGGAGCTCAAGGAGTACCCGGCGGGTGACGACTACGACACGGCCCTCACCGCCGACCTCTCCGCCGGTGCCGCGCCGGACGTCTTCATCGTGAAGAACCTGAAGAACTACGTCACGTTCACCGAGGGCGGCACGCTGCTCGACATCTCGGACGTGGCGGCGGAGCTCGACCCGGCGACGGGTGGCCTGGAGCCGATGTCGGTCGACGGCGTCACCTACGCGGTGCCCTACCGCCAGGACTCGTGGCTGCTCTACTACAACAAGGCGCTGTTCGAGAAGGCCGGCGTCGACCTGCCCGACGGGTCCTGGACCTGGGACGACTACGCCGCCGCGGCGGAGGAGCTGACCACCGGCATCGACGAGAAGCAGGTCACCGGTACCTACCTGCACAGCTGGCAGTCCACCGTGCAGGGCTTCGCGCTCGCGCAGACCGAGGGCGCCTCGATCGACGGCGGCGACTTCTCGTACCTCGCGCCGTACTACGAGCGTGAGCTCGCGACGCAGGAGGCCGGCGCGCAGCCCAGCTACGCGACGGTCACCACGAACGAGCTGACCTACCAGGCCCAGTTCGGCACCCAGAAGGCGGCGATGATGCCCATGGGCTCCTGGTACATCGGCACGCTGGTCGCCGAGCAGGAGTCGGGCGCCGCGGAGAAGTTCGAGTGGGGCATCGCGCCGATCCCGCAGCTCGACGAGTCGACGACCGGCACAGAGAACACGCCGGTCACCTTCGGCGACCCGACGACGATGGGCATCAACGCCGGGATCGACGAGTCGAAGATCGCGACCGCCAAGGACTTCCTGAAGTTCGCCGCCGGCCCGGAGGGCGCTGCCGCGCTCGCCGAGATCGGCATCACGCCGGCCCTGATCGACGAGGCCGTGGCCGACGCGATCTTCTCGCTGGAGGGTGTGCCGCAGGACGACCTGTCCCGCTTCGCCTACACCACGCACGAGACGCTGCCGGAGAACCCGGTGGGTCAGAACACGGCGTCCATCCAGACGATCCTGGGCGAGATGCACTCGGCGGTCATGTCGGAGTCCACCCCGGTGGACGAGGCGATCACCGAGGCTGAGGAACGCGTCGCCAACGAGGTCGGCTGACCGCTCCCCCGGTCGTGGGCGCGACGTCGCGCCC
>NZ_JBEZZF010000068.1:0-32043 GCF_040639055.1 Promicromonospora sp. NPDC023987
AGTGGGATCTCGTGCCGCTGCTGCGGAACCGCTTCGCGGAGTACGCGGGCGGGTCTGGTCTGCTGCCGGCTATCCGGGACCTCCTCGAACCCGGTGTCGGCGGTCCGTCGGGCGTAGTCCGCGTCCCTGAGCGCCCGGTACCGTGCGAACAGGTACGCCCGGCCGGGGTCCGACCCGGTCGCCGCGATCAGGGCGTCGAGGCGGTCCCGGATAGCCGGCAGCAGACCAGACCCGCCCGCGTACTCCGCGAAGCGGTTCCGCAGCAGCGGCACGAGATCCCACTCGCCGGGCCCGTGCGACGGCTTGGGGTCGATCGCCCGCCACGCGGGCCCCGAGCGGAGCACGTTCTCGTAGTGGAAGTCGCCGTGGAGCAGCACGTGCGGGGCGTTCCGGAAGGCCTGCTCGACGGCGGGCCGGAGCTCGCGGATGCGCTCCCCGTAGGTGGCGCCCGGCGCCTGCACCCTCGATTCCAGCTCCAGCGCGTCGTCGAATCCCGACCACTCCGGGACGTGCAGCAGGTTGAGCAGCCCGGCGGCGACGTCGACGGCCGTGCTCATCGGGGCGGACGTCAGGCTCGTCCCCGCGTCGAGCCGCTCGAGCAGGAGGGCCCCCGCGTCGGAGCACGACTCGATGAGCCGCACAGCGCCCTGACCGTCCCACCGGCGTAGCGCCTCGGCCTCGTTCCTGGTCTCCGCGTCGAGCCAGCCCACCTTCAGCATGCAGGGCGCACCGTCCCGGCGCCGCGCCTCCCACACCAGCGCCACGTTCCCGGCGACGGGCGGGCCCGCGAGCGTGAGCTCCCACTCGCGCAGGAGCCGCCCGACCACTCCCGGGAGCCTGCCGATCCACTCCCGCCCGGCCGCCTCCTCCCGCTGGACGGTACGGGCCGCGAACCAGCCGGGGACGGTGCGGAAGTCCGAGGTCACGCGTGCTCCGTTCCGCGCGGCCCGGGCGGCCGGCACCGGGCCAGGCTCCCAGAGCGGCCGCGCGCCCGCCAGCAGCAGCGCCGGCTGACGTCGCAGCGGTCAGCCTCCCGCGCCGGTCTGGGCCACACCGTTCTGGTAGGCCCAGACCGCTGCCTGCAGCCGCGACCGGACGCCCAGCTTGGGCATCATCCGCGCGAGGTGGGACTTCACCGTCGACACCTCCAGGAACAGGGCAGCCGCGATCTCCTCGTTGGACAGCCCTTCGGCCAGGCGGAGCAGGATGTCGAGCTCGCGGGCGGTCAGCAGGTCGGCGGCGCGCGCGGCGGTGACCGGCTGGGTACGACGCCGCGTGACGACCTCGCGCAGCACCCGCTTGGTGATCGAGTTGTCGAGCGTCCCGTGCCCTGCGGCGACCGACCGGACCGCCGCGACGAGCACCGCTGGCTCCGCGTCCTTGAGAAGGAAACCGGACGCGCCGGCCTCCAGGGCGCCGAAGACGTAGTCGTCGATGTCGAACGTGGTCAGGACGAGCACGGGGATCGGATCGGCGACGCCGGGTCCGCACAGCTGCCGGGTCGCCGAGATCCCGTCCTGACCCGGCATCCGGATGTCCATGCAGACCACGTCGGGACGCAGCCGGCGGGCGGCCTCGACCGCATCCGTGCCGTCCTGCGCGGTGGCGATCACCTCGATGTCCGGCTCGACGTCCAGCATCGCCGTCAGCCCCGCACGGACGAGCGGCTGGTCGTCCGCTACGACTACCTTGATCATTCGGGGATCTCCTCAGGGTCTGCGCCGGGTTCGGCATCGGTCGTTACCGTGGCCGGTTCCGCGGGGATCGTCAAGGACACGAGCCAGCCGCCGTCGTCGGTGGGGCCGTACCGCAGCCGTGCGTCGGTCAGCTCGGCCCGTTCCCGCATCCCGACCAGGCCGAACCCGCTCCGTCCCGGTGACGACACCGCCGCACGGGGTGCGCCGTTCCGGACCGTGAGGACCACCAGCGCGGGGTCACGCAGGTCGAGGTCCACCTCGCAGGGAGCGCCCGGAGCGTGCCGCGCGGCATTGGACAGGCACTCCTGCACGGTGCGGTAGGCGGCGAGCTGGGCCAGCGGTCCGACGCCGTCGCCCAGCGGGCTCCCGTCGCGCGCTCCACGGACCGACAGCGTGACGTCCCGGCCCGCGACGACGGCCGCCTCGACGAGCGCGGGGACGCCCGCGAGCGACTCGACGCGGGCTTCCGGCGCCATGTCCGGTCCTGCTCCGGGGTCGCGCAGGAGGCCCACCAGGGCGCGCATCTCGCGCAGCATCTCCGTGCTCTGCGCACGGACGTGGCGGACGGCGACCTTGGCGTCGGCCGGGGCGACGTCGATCTGCCGCTCCATGGCGCCGGTCATGACGGCGATGCCGGTCAGATGATGAGCGGCGATGTCGTGCAGCTCGCGCGCCATCGCCATCCGCTCCCGCGAGACCGCCACCTGGACCAGCGCCTCGTGCTCGCGCCCCAGCGCGGCGAGCCGGTCCGCCTCGGCCGCCCGCGCGTCCCGCCGTGCCTGGACGATGACCGCGACGACCGCAGGCAGACCGACCGTGGCCACCGCCTGGAGGAACCCGCTGCTCCACGCCGGCCCTGCCGACGTACCGACGGCCAGATGGCTCACCGAGCTGCCGACCCAGACCGCACCCACGGCGGCCAGCAGGGAAGGGCCCGCCCGGCGGACCCCGCCGTGCACCGTGGCGGAGTAGGAGGCCACGAGCACCGCCAGTGCGCCGAAGCTCGTGGCGTCGCCGGCCCCCAGCCAGGCCAGGGCGGGCACGGCGCACGCGACGGCGACCAGCGTCGTGCGGGGACGACGGCGCCGCCAGAGGAGCGCACCGGCCTGGAGCGACAGGACCGCCAGGGCCCACCACCAGGCCGGCTGCCCGAAGTCCGGCGTGACGATGTCGCCCGCCGGGTCGGCCGCCGCCGCGTGCCCGACGCCGATCAGCAGCGCCGACGCGCCCACCCAGCAGCCGACGGCCACGGCGAGCGCCGCGGCCTGACCGTCGTCGGCCCCGTGCTCGCCGGCCCCGTGCTCGTCGGCCCCGTGCTCGTTGGTCCCGTGCTCGTTGGTCCCGTCGGTCCGCGACGTCTTCATGATCTCCCTGGTGCTACCGGTTCGGGCCGGACGTCGTGGAGGGTGGGCTCCCGGTGGTAGCCGAGCCGTCCCCGCGTGGCCACGAGGAGGATCCCGGCCGCTACGGAGGACCCGAGCAGCAGCGCGTGCTGGATGTAGTCCCCGTGCAGGCCGGGGAAGACGCTGCTCCACACTACCGAGGCGAAGTTGTTGATGCTGACGTGGAACAGCATGGCCATCGGGAGGCTCTGGCCGGTCCGGTTGAAGACCCACATCATGACGATGTTGAACATGATGCAGACGACCACGAACTCGATCGGGCGGTACCAGGCGGCCTCCGGGTAGCCACCCCACTCGGTGAGGAACAGCGGCAGGTGCCACACGCCCCAGAGCGGGCCGACGATCGCGGCCGTCCCGAGCGGGCCGACCTTGCGCTGCAGGCGGGGCAGGGCGAAGTCGCGCCAGCCCGGCTCCTCGGCCAGGCCGGTGGTGATCATCTGGAGCAGCAGGCCCGGCACGTAGGCAGCCAGGACCAGCACGGGTGGCACCTGCGCCTCACCACCGACGAACACCGTCGAGATCACGAACACCGCCGGAACGCCGAGCAGGATCCCGGCGTACCAGCGCCAGGAGACGCGCCAGCGCCAGAGCCGTCCGGCCCACTCGCGCAGCCCGGCGCGGCCGTCGGCGACCGCCGTGACCAGGAACGCGGACGCGATAGGGCCGAGGTAGGCGCCCGGGAGCACGCCCAGCAGCTGCGAGCCCAGGGCACCGCCGGGGAAGGAGATGTCGAGCAGGCCCAGACCGTGCTGCGAGAGGACGTACGGGGTCCAGGCGATCCAGCTCGCCAGGTTGGCGAGCACGAAGAACACGGTGATGGGGCGCCGCTTGATGAGGGCGCGCAGGCCGAACTTAGCCGGGGCCGAGGCCGGGGCCGGGACCGGGTCGGGCGCCGGGGCCGGGCCGTGGGTGGTGAGGCTCATGTCGACTCGTTCCGTCGTGGTGGGCTGACGTGAGACGACGCTAGGAGCGGGGCCCCGGTACCCGCGCCGGGCAAACGATCGAACCTCCGGACCTGCATCGAAGGATGGAGACCCGCTCTGCATACCGTGATGTCGGCATACCGTGATGTCGGCATGCCATGGTGGAGGCAGGCCCGTGCCCACCCGCGACTCGCCGGATCGGAGGGGATGCCGTTGACGACGTCGGAGACGTCGAGATCCGCCGAGCTGTGGACGATCGGCCACTGGACGTGCCCGGAGCCGGAGTTCCTGCGGCCGCTCGACGAGCAGGGGATCGAGCTGATCGCCGATGTCCGGGCGCAGCCCGGCTCGCGGCGCACTCCCCATTTCGACCAGGACCGGATGCCGCGGTGGCTGGCGCGCGCCGACATCGGCTACCTCCACCTGCCCGAGCTGGGCGGTCGGCGCCGCAAGCAGCAGGTGGATCCGGACATCAATGCGGGCTGGCAGAACGCGAGCTTCAAGAACTACGCCGACTACACCCTCGACGCCCAGTACCGGCAGGGCGTCGAACGCCTGACGAAGCTGGCGCAGGACCAGCGGGTCGCGGTCCTCTGCGGCGAGCCGATGCCCTGGCGCTGCCACCGACTGCTCATCGCCAACACCTTCGCCGCACGAGGCTGGACCGTCTGGCACCTGATCGTCGGTGCCTCGCCCCGTCGCCACGAGCTCGGCCGGTGGGGCGCGGCGCCGTCGGTGGACGCGGAGACGAACGTGACCTACCCGGCGCAGGACGCCGCTGACGGTCGGTAGGCCGGGTTCTCGGGGTTTCCTGTGAGCCCGTGCGCCCCGGGGGCCGACGCCTGCCGTGGCGCGGGCGCGACTCACCGGAATCTCACAGAGGTCCCCAGAACGCGGCCAGCGCGGCCCGGCAGGGTCTGCCGCATGAACAGAACCGACATGAACAGAACCGACGCGAACAGGATCGACGCGAACAGGATCGACGTACAAGGACTGACCAAGCGGTACGGACCGGACACCGTGGTGGACGACCTGTCGTTCACCGTCGAGCCCGGCCACGTGACCGGGTTCCTCGGCCCGAACGGCGCCGGCAAGTCCACGACCATGAAGATCATCATGGGCCTGGCCTCGCCGACGCACGGTTCGGTCACGATCAGCGGCCGCCACTATCGCGACCTGCCCGTGCCCCTGACCCACGTGGGTGCGCTGCTCGACGCCGGCGCCGTCCACGGCAGCCGGACCGCCCACGATCACCTCCTGGCGCTGACGGCGAGCAACGGCCTGCCGGCGAGCAGGGTCGGCGCGGCGCTCGAACGGACCGGCCTGACGAGCGTGGCCGGCAAGCACGCCGGAGGGTTCTCGCTCGGCATGCGACAGCGCCTCGGGATCGCGGCGGCCCTGCTCGGCGACCCCCAGGTGCTGATCTTCGACGAGCCGGTGAACGGCCTCGACCCCGAGGGCATCCGGTGGATCCGGGGTTTCATGCGTTCCCTGGCCCACGAGGGCCGGGCGGTCCTGGTCTCCAGCCACCTGATGAGCGAGATGGCGCAGACCGCCGACCACCTCGTCGTCATCGGCCGGGGCAAGCTGATCGCGGACACCAGCATGACCGACTTCATGGCGGCCAACGGCGAGGGCACGGTGCTCGTCCGCTGCTCGGAGCCGGACGTCTTCGCACGCCTGCTCACGACCGCCGGGGCCACCGTGCGCGACGGGTCCGAGTCCTCGCTCGTCGTCTCGGACCTGGCCGCCGGGGAGATCGGCAAGCTCGCCGCCTACCACTCCGTCGTCCTCAGCGAGCTCTCCCCGCAGCAGGCCTCGCTGGAGGACGCCTTCATGGAACTGACCAAGGACAGCCTCGAGTACCTGGGAGCCACCTCATGACCGCACCCACCGCACCCACCGCACCCACCGCCGCCACCGCGGTCCCCTTCTCCCGGACCCTCCACGCCGAGTGGATCAAGTTCCGCAGCCTGCGGTCCACCTGGTACACCCTGGCCTGCCTCGGCTTCGCCGGGCTGGGCATCACCGCCCTCGGCATGGGCGCCGTCGGCGTGGAGTACGCGAACCTGACCGCCGCGGAGCAGGCGGACTGGGACCCGACCAACCAGAGCCTGACGACGTACATCGTCGCCCAGCTGATCATCGGTGTGCTGGGCATCCTGGTCGTCACCTCGGAGTACGCGACCGGCCTGATCCAGACGTCGCTGGCCGCCACACCCCCGCAGGCACCGGCTGCTGGCCGCCAAGGCGGTGCTGCTCACCGGCGTCGCGGTGGTGGCGGGACAGGCCCTCATGTTCACCTCGTTCTTTCTCGGGCAGACCATGCTCGCCGCGCAGGGCGTGCCGAACGCGAGCCTCGGCGACCCGGGGGTCCTCTCCGCCGTGCTGGGTGGCGGCGCCTATCTGACGGCGATCGCGCTGCTCGCGGTCGGCCTCGGCACGATCCTGCGCGCGACGGCGGGCGCGCTCGTCGCTCTGGTGGCCATCGTCTTCCTGGTCCCCGGGTTCGCCGGCCTGTTCCCCTCGTGGCTCGCGGGCATCCTGGACTTCTGGCCGACCATGGGCGCCGCAGCGGTCTTCACCACCCTCCCGAACCCCGACTACCCGTACCCCTGGCTGAACCTGGGCGGGATGTGCCTCGGGGTCGCGGCGGTGCTGACGGTCGCGTTCGTGCTCTTCCGGCGCCGCGACGTGTGATGCCCCGCGCCGCGGAGGGCGATTCGTCCGCCGGTCACGCCTGTGACCTCCGTACTCTGTCCGTACTCTGATCGACGTGGAGCGAACAGGTGGGACAAAGCCGCCGACAGGCGCCCAGCGTCTGCTGGTGGTCGACGACGAGGACACGGTCCGCGAGCTGCTCTCCGCGACCCTGCGGTTCGCCGGGTTCGAGGTGTCGTCGGCGGCCACCGCCGGTGCGGCGGTGGCCGCGGCGCGCGCGGAGCCGCCCGACCTGGTCCTGCTCGACGTCATGCTGCCGGACATGGACGGCTTCGAGGTGGTCCGGCGGCTGCGCGAGCAGCACCTGGGCGGACGCGGCCGCCCGGTGCCCGTCCTCTTCCTCACGGCGCGGGGCCGCCAGGCCGACAAGGTCACCGGGCTGTCCCTCGGCGCCGACGACTACGTGACCAAGCCGTTCGACCTGGAGGAGCTGATCGCCCGGATCCGCGCCATCCTGCGGCGCACCGCCGAGCAACCTGCCGACGTGCTGACGGTGGGCACGCTCGCGCTCGACGCGGAAGGGCACCAGGTGACCCGGTCCGGGCGGCCCGTCCGGGTCTCGCCCACCGAGTTCCGGCTGCTCCGCTATCTGATGGAGAACGCGGGACACGTGGTGTCCAAGGCACAGATCCTCGACCGGGTGTGGAGCTACGACTTCGGCGGCGACGCCAGCATCGTCGACACGTACATCTCCTACCTGCGGCGCAAGGTGGACAACGAGGAGCCCAAGCTCCTCCACACCGTGCACGGGGTGGGCTACGTGATGCGGGAGCCGCGGCAGTGAGGCCGCCGCGGTCGTCCCTGCGGAGGTTCTCCTTGCGGCGGTTCTCCCTGCGTGTCCGGCTCCTGCTGATCACCGCCGGCCTGCTCCTGGCGGGGCTGAGCCTCATCAGCGCGCTGCTCTCCGAGCACCTGGAGCGCTACCAGCTCGACCGCATCGACGGCCAGCTGCAGTCCTTCACGGACCTCGTCTCGCGCGCCTCCCCGCGCGTGCCCCTGGAGCTCGACGCGGCCGGCGAGCTCTTCGGGCCCGCGCTCGACCTGCTCGGCGCCCCGTACCTGGTGTACCTGGACGCCGAGGGCCAGGTGGACCAGGACCTCCGCTCCGCCGGGCTCGACGACGACACCCTGCCGACACTCGATGAGCTGCGTACCGTCCCGACCGACGGCGAGGTCGTCGGTCTCCCGGGCGCGGACGGCGCCGAGAGGTGGCGCGCCGCGGCCCGGCCGACCCACGGACGGGACGGAACCGTGATCGCGGCCGCGCCGCTCGCCGAGAGCCAGGCCACCATCGACGCGCTCCGGCGCAGCAGCGTGCTCAGCGGCGGCGTGCTGCTCGTGCTGCTGACGGCGGTCGGCTGGCTCGCCCTCGGCCGCGGCCTGGGGCCGCTGCGCCAGATCGAGCACACGGCGGCCGCGATCGCCGGCGGCGACCTCACCCGGCGTGTGCCCGACCTCGCACCTCCCGAGACCGAGATCGGCCACCTCGGCGGCTCGTTGAACACCATGCTCGGCCAGCTCGAACAGGCCTTCGCCGACCGGGCCGCGTCCGAGACACGGATGCGCGACTTCGTCTGGGACGTCAGCCACGAGCTGCGCACCCCGCTCTTCGGCATCAAGGGTTCCACCGAGCTCTACCAGATGGGCGCGCTGCCCGACCGGGCCGACGTCGACGACGCGATGCGCCGGATCAACCGCGAGGCCACCCGGCTGGCCGCGCTCACCGAGGACCTGCTGGTCCTCGCCCAGCTGGACGAGGCGCCCGAGCAGCTCGACCGGACGCCGATGGACCTGCGCACGCTGGCGAGCGACGGCCGGCTCGACGTGCGAGCTCTCGACGCCACCCGCGCGGTCGAGCTCACCGGACCGGGTGGCGACGGGCCGGCTGGTCCCTCCCCGGTCCGCGCCGACGAGGCCCGGCTGCGGCAGGTCGTCACGAACCTCGTGGGGAACGCCGTAGCCCACACCCCGCCGGGAACTCCCGTCCGGATCGGCGTCGGCACGGCGGGCGGCCGCGCCGTCCTCGAGGTGGCGGACGAGGGGCCGGGGATGAGCGCAGAGCAGGCGGAGCGCGCCTTCGACCGCTTCTACCGGGCCGACCGCTCCCGGAACCGTCATGTCGTCGGCCAGGGCGGGGCCGGCGCGGGGCTGGGGCTCGCCATCGTGCGGTCGATCGCGCGGGCGCACGGCGGCGACGTCGAGCTGGCGACCGGCCTCGGCGAGGGCGCCTGCTTCCGGCTGACGCTGCCGCTGTCGGGTGCGGATCGAGCCTGAGAGTCTGAGGTGGGCCTCTTACCGGCCCCGGACGGCCCACGCAGCACGACCAGACGCGTCTCCCGGCTGCCGCTCACCCGGCCCTCCCCCACAGCATCCGGCCCACGACCCGGCGTCGTACGACGACGCCGACGTGCACCACGAGCGCGGCATAGAAGCACAGGTGCGCTGCGACGTGGAGCGGGACGAGGTCGCTGCTGCCGACCACCAGCGCGATCCCCGTCGCCGGGACGACGAAGAGCAGCGCGAGCAGGACGCGCTCGGCCCGGTGCAGCACCACGCGGTCGGTCTCGGTGAGCCGGTCGTCCCAGGGTGGCAGCGGCGTCGTCCTGCGCCACACCACGCGCAGGACGCCCACCGCCACGATCGCCAGCCCCAGGAGCACGTGCCACCCGGGAAGGGTCAGCTCGCCGCCCATCAGGTCGCCCGCCCACAGGTCCGACCACGCGGCGCCGACGGCGTCGTCCGCGTCCTCCTCCCGGGCCTCCGCCACCTGCTCGCACTCCTCCTCGGCGCGGTCGAGCCGTTCCTCCTCGGCGTCGGAGGTGCGGCCGCCTCCGAGCTGCTCGCCCACCAGGTCGCAGTCGACGTCCGCCGGATCCGCCTCGTCGTCCATCACGTACCCGACGGCGAGCTGGGCGAGCAGCAACCCGACCGTCGACCAGTGCAGGACCTTCGTGACGATGCCGTACCCGTGCCCGTCGTTGCGCCACCTCATGCCCGCAACCTCACCGCACCGGGCCTGCGCCGTCCACCCAGCAACCGGTGTGGTCGGTAGAACGTCAGGAGATCGGTAGCTCGGAATGCCGATCTCCTGACGTTCTACCGACCACGCCGGATGGCTCGGCCGGGCCGCCTACCACGGGGGACGGGGCGCGGCCGGCGTGGAGTGCGAGCCACCCGGTCCCGTGACACGGTGCGAGAAGGGCCGAGCGGTCCAGCACCGGCCACGCCCTACCGGACAGGAGACGACGATGACCGACCAGCCCGGCTACGACCCTGCCGAGGACCCCGACGCCGACCCGGACCAGCTCAACCCGCGCACCGGCGCGGCCGCCGGCAGGAGCGAGCACAGCGCCTCGACCTCGCGAGCCACCGGTGACGACGTCGATCAGCACTACGGCCGGACCGACGACCAGACCTACGACCCGGACTCTGATCCCGACTCGGACCCGGACTCGATGAATCCCAGGACGGAGAACCCCACGAAGGAGAACCCCCGGACCGACGACGTCGCGCAGCCGGAGAGCTGAGGTGGCGATGCGCTCCTCCTGGTTCACCGACGCGGTCATCTACCAGCTCGACCCCCGCCTGTTCGTCGACTCGGACGACGACGGCTGGGGCGACCTGCCGGGCGTCATCGAGCGCCTGCACTATCTGCGCGGGCTCGGCGCCACCTGCGTGTGGCTGCTGCCGTTCTACGAGTCGCCGTTCCGCGACGGCGGCTACGACGTCGTCGACCACCTCGCCGTCGACCCACGCCTCGGCGACCTCGCCGACGTGGCGCGGCTCCTGGAGACCGCCGACGACCTCGGCCTGCACGTGCTCGTCGAGCTGATCACGCAGCACACCTCGGACCAGCACCCGTGGTTCCAGGAGGCGCGGCGCGACCGGAGCTCGCCGTACCGCGACTACTACCTCTGGTCCGACGAGCCGCGCACCGACATCAAGCCGATGTTCCCCGACGTGGAACCGGACACGTGGACCTGGGACGAGGAGGCGCAGCAGTTCTACCGGCACGCGTTCTACGCGCACGAGCCGGACCTGGCGCTCGACAACCCCCGGGTGCGTGACGAGCTGCACCGGATCGTGTCGTTCTGGCTGCGCATGGGCGTCTCGGGATTCCGGGTGGACGCGGTCCCCCTGATGCTCGAGCGTGCCATGGCCGCCCGCCCGGACACGGACGGGCAGTGGCTCGTGCGTGACCTGCGCGCAGCGGTGTCCGCGCAGCGCACCGGCGCGGTGCTGCTCGGCGAGGTGGACGTCGAGCCGGATCGCTATGCCGACTACTTCGGGGCCGACGGCGAGCACGGGATGACGATGCTGCTCGACTTCTGGTCGAACAACCACGTCTTCCTCGCCCTGGCCCGTGGCCAGGCTGAGCCGCTGGAGCGGGCCCTGCGCGCCCAGCCCGCGCCGCCGCCCGGGTCGACGTACGCGCACTGGCTGCGCAACAACGACGAGCTCGACCTGGAGCGGCTCACCGAGGACGAGCGGCAGGAGGTGCTCGACGCCTTCGCCCCCGACGAGTCGATGCGCATCTACGACCGGGGCATCCGGCGTCGTCCGGCCCCGATGCTCGGCGGTGACGCGCGCCGCATCGCACTTGCGCACGCGGTCCTGCTCTCGCTGCCCGGGCCGCCGGTGCTGCGGTACGGCGACGAGATCGGGATGGGTGACAACCTCGACCTGCCGGAGCGGGAGGCCGTCCGCACGCCGATGCAGTGGTCGACGACGCCGTCCGCCGGCTTCTCCCGTGCCCCGCAGGACCAGTTCCAGGCGCCCGTGATCACCGGCCCGTTCGGCCCCGACCACGTGAGCGTGGACGAGCAGAACGTACGTGCGGGCTCGCTGCTGCACCGGGTCGGTGGCCTGGTGCGGGCCCGGCTGGGCATCAGCGAGCTGGGCCGGGCCCGGCCCGATCCGTGGGACGTGGGGGCGCCGTCCGTCCTGGCGCTGCGATACCAGGTCGAGGAGTCCAGCGTCCTGCTGCTCACCAACCTCGCGGACGAGGAGGTCGAGGCGACCCTGCCCGCCGACGAGATCGCCGCCCTGCGCGCGGGCGCTGCGCGTTACGTCGACGTGCACGTGGACCAGGACTATCCGCAGGTGGAGACCGACGGCAAGATCGCCCTCGCCGGGTACGGCTACCGGTGGTTGCGCCGCACGATCGACGGCGAGGCGGGCAGCGCGGGCAGCTCTGGCAGCTCTGGCAGCTCTCGCGACGGCAGGGGCAGCGAGGGCGGCGGGAGCGGCGCGTGACGGTCGTCGGCTTCCACGTCTCCCACGAGCAGCTCCCTCCAGGCGAGGGGCTGCGCGTCGCCCGGCTCGCGCAGAACGCGGGCTTCGACGCGGCGATGTGCTCCGACCACCTCGCCCCGTGGAGCGAACGGCAGGGCGAGTCCAGCCTCGCGTGGCCGTGGCTCGGGGCCGCGCTGGCCGGCACCGACCTGTCCTACGGCACCGTGTGCGCGCCCGGTCAGCGCTATCACCCGGTGGTCGTCGCGCAGGCCGTGGCCACCCTCGGGGCGATGTTCCCCGGCCGGTTCTGGGTGGCCCTCGGCTCGGGCGAGAACCTCAACGAGCACGTGACCGGTGACCCGTGGCCCCCGAAGGCCGACCGGGACGCCCGGCTGGCCGAGTGCGTCCAGGTGATCCGTGCGCTGCTGCGCGGGGAGGAGGTGGACCACAGCGGCCTGGTGGTCGCGCACCAGGCACGCCTGTGGACGCTGCCGGAGGTCGTGCCCCCGCTCCTGTGCCCCGCGCTGACGGCGGCCACGGCCGCCCGGCATGCCGCCTGGGCGGACGGCCTGATCACCGTCAACCAGCCCGTCGCGGACCTGCGTCAGATCGTCGAGGCGTATCGGGAGGCGGGCGGCGCCGGCGAGGTCATGGTCCAGGTGCACCTCTCGTGGGCCCCCGACCTGGCCGAGGCGGAGGCGGTAGCACTCGACCAGTGGCGTACCAACACCGGCTCGCCCGAGACCGCCGCGGACACCGCGACGACCGCCGAGTTCGACGCCCGCGCCCGGGACGTCGGCATCTCGGACGTCCGGCGTACGGTCCTGGTCTCCGCGGACCTCGGCGAGCTGACGGCGCGCCTGGCGGAGCTGCGCGACGCCGGCGCCGACCGCCTCTACCTGCACCATGTGGGACGCCGGCAGGACGCGTTCGTCGAGGCGTTCGGCGCGCACGTCCTGCCGGCGCTGCGCTGAGCCGGCAGCCGGATAACGTGGTCATATGGCAGGCACCCTGCCCGACTGGCTGGGCTGGTGGACGAGCGCGGACTACGACGTGGCGCGCACGCTGCTCCAGCGCGGCTTCGGCGCGCTGTACGCGCTCGCGTTCTGGGGTGCGCTGCGGCAGTTCCGCCCGCTGCTCGGAGAGCGCGGCCTCCAGCCGGTCGCCGCGTTCGTCGCACGCACGCACTGGCGCGACGGGCCCTCCCTGTTCCGGTGGCACTACTCGGACCGGCTGCTGGTGGCAGTCGCCTGGTGCGGCATGCTGCTGGGCGCGAGCGTCGTCGTCGGGCTACCGCAGGCCGGGCCCTGGTGGGCGCCAGTGCTGGTGTTCCTCACGCTGTGGTGGCTCTACCTGTCGGTGGTCAACGTCGGGCAGACCTTCTACTCGTTCGGCTGGGAGACCCTGCTGTGCGAGGCGGGTCTGCTGGTCGCGTTCCTGGGGTCCGGCGCCGTGCCGGTGCCCTTTCTGATGATCGTCGCGGTGCGCTGGCTGCTGTTCCGCCTGGAGTTCGGCGCCGGACTGATCAAGTGGCGTGGCGACACCGCCTGGCGCGACCTGACCGCCCTCGACTACCACCACGAGACCCAGCCGCTGCCCGGCCCGTTCTCCTGGCACGCGCACCATTTGCCGCGCTGGTGGCACCGGTTCGAGGTGGTGGGCACGCACGTCAGCCAGCTGCTGGTGCCGTGGCTCCTCTTCCTGCCCCAGCCGTTGCCGTCCGTCGCCGGCGCGGTGTTCGTCCTCACCCAGGGCTGGCTCGTGCTGACCGGCAACTTCGCGTGGCTCAACTGGGCGACCATCGTCCTCGCCCTGGGCGTGATCGACGACGGCACGTGGGCCTGGCTGGGCGGTCTGCTCGGGCTGCCCGACGGCGCCGCGGCGACCTCAGCTGCCTCCGGTGGCCCCGCTGCCTCCGGTGGCTACTCACCGCCGACGCCGCTGTCCTTCGTGCTCGTGGTCGGTGCCGTGGCGCTGGCGCTCCTCGTGCTGTCGGTGCGGCCGGCGCTGAACCTCGTGTCACGCGGGCAGCGCATGAACGCGAGCTTCGAGCCGTTCCGGCTGGTCAACGCGTACGGCGCATTCGGGTCGGTCACCCGGCACCGCGACGAGATCACCGTGGAGGGCACGCTCTCCACGGAGCCCGGCCCCGACGACTGGGTCGAGTACGAGTTCCGGGGCAAGCCCGGACCACCAGGCCGGCGACCACCGCAGGTGGCGCCCTACCACCTGCGCCTGGACTGGCTCATGTGGTTCCTTCCGCTCGGCCACTCCGCCAGGTGGTTCACCGTGTTCCTGCGCCGGCTGCTCGAGGCCGACCCCGCGACCCTGCGCCTGCTGCGGCGCGACCCGTTCGACGGCCGGCGTCCCCGCACCGTCCGAGCGGTCCTGCACCGCTACCGGTACACCACACCCGAGGAACGACAGCGCACCGGGGACTGGTGGGTGCGGGAGCGGCTCCAGCTCGCCGTCGACCCGGTGCGCCTGCCCGGCAGCTGAGGGCTCTTGGCCGCGAGCGTGCCCCTTCGCTGGTCGAGCGGGGGGCTCGACCAGCGGGGGCGCGTCCTGCGGGCCGGACTACGGCCGGGTGTCGCCGCCGTTGCGGCGCTGGACGTACAGGCGGTTGCCTTCCGGCCCGGTCCACTCCAGCTGCACGACGCCTGCGACGGCGGCGTCGTCGATGCGTGACGGATCGGCCCAGTAACCCTGAGCCGGGTTGCGGAAGAACGTCGCCCAGGGCTTGCCGCTGCGGTCGAGGAAGATGTTGTTGTGGCCGGCTCCCACACCAGCGGTCCAGCGCTCGGTGTACGGGCCCTCGAAGGAGTCCGACACGGCGACCACGAGGTCGTACTGGTACTGCACACGACCGGGTCCGGGCGGGTCGTAGGCGTTCCGCGCGCTCCCGTCGGAGTTGGTCGACGCGCGGTCCCAGGCGGCGTGCGAGAGGTAGTACTTGCCGCCGTGCTTGAACACGTACGCACCCTCCAGATACGGCTCGGGCGTATACGGCGTCTGCTGGAACCTCAGCAGGTCGGTGGTCGGGACGATGTCCTCCATGTCGTCCCGGAACTTCGCGTAGAGGTCGTTGTGCAGCACCAGCCACGCGTCGTCGCCCTCGGAGAAGAGGCTGCCGTCGATGTGGTGGTAGGCGCCCGGCTCGATGAAGCGCGGCCCGCCAATGAACGACTCACCGAACGGCTTGTCGAGGTTGCCCTCGATGAGCCGGTACGGGCCCTCGACGCCGCCCTCGCTCACGAGCATGAACGAGCCGACCTTGCGGGAGTGGTCGCCCATGCAGGCGACGATGTACCAGGTGCCGCGGAAGTAGTGCACCTCGGGAGCCCAGACGTTGCCGCGCTTGCCGAACTGCCCGTCGTCGTACCAGTACTCCTGCCACGGTGCCACGACAGTGCGCCCGGGCCGGTTCTCGTCCACGAACTCGGGCGACCACACCTTGCCCTGCTCCGCGCCGGGCCGGATGCCGGTCGTGTCGACCAGCTTCCACGGTCCCCGCAGCGAGCTGGCCACCCACATGAAGATGCCGTCGTTCCACGGGCCGGCCGCTGGGCGACCCGGCACGCGGGTGGTCCCCGTCGCGACGTAGACGGGTCGCCCGTCGACGACGAAGCAGTTCACGTACGTGTCCCGGATCCAGACCTGGCCGCGCTCCTCGTCACGCGGGCGCAGCTCCAGCGGCAGGATGAAGGAGTTGTCCTCGCGTGGCCACAGGTCCAGCCGGGTGTCCGCGGCCCCGTAGGGCCCCGGGTCGGGCCAGTTGTCCGGGTAGCTCGCGGGGTTGCGGCGGGGAGCGCCCGCGGCGGCCGCGCCCGGACCGCCAGCGGCCGCGGCGCCCGGGTCACCGGTGGCAGCCGCCGCCGCAGGCTGCGTCCACCCCAGCGCCAGCGAGCCGGCGAGGCCTGCGGCACCCGCCAGGACCGCCCGCCGGTCGACAGGGAACTCGTTCTCTAAGCCAGTCATCTCAGGCGTTCTCCTTCCACGCGCGGCGCCGGTGCCCCGCGTCGAGAGGGACGCTAACCACAGTCATTTCGACGCTCAAGACGCGACAGAAAGGTTCGTGAACGGGGCCGGTCATGCGGCCGCGCCCGGTGGGTCCAGCGGGCGGGCGCTGTCCAGCAAGCCGGCGTCGCCCGACGAGCGCGCGTCGTCCAACGAGCGCGCGTCGCCCGAGGCCTGCGCGCGTTCGACGGCCTCGGGCAGGCGGATGCGATGGCCGCGGACGTCGGTGAAGGCCCACCCCGTCTCCAGCAGGGTTCCCGCGCCGTCGTCGGCCGCGGGCTTGCCGGCCCAGTGCATGACGATGCCTCTGGTGTCCACGAGCTGATGATGGTGCCAGCACAACAGTGCGCTGTTGGCGACGGAGGTGCTGCCGCCGTCTGCCCAGTGCCGCACCGCATGATGAACCTCGCAGCGCGACGCCGGCTGGTCGCAGCCCGGGAAGACACAGTGCTTGTCACGGGCGATCACCGCGCGCCGCATCTGCCCGGTCACCGTGCGCTGCGCGCGCCCGACGTCGAGCACGGCACCGTCCGGCCCGAACACGATCCGGGTGATCACGCTGTCGCAGGCCAGACGCCGCAGCAGCGCCCGCGGCACCCGGCCACCGGTCTCGGTGAACACGGGGCCTCCGGCCGACAGCAGGCTCGACGGAGCGGACGCCGCCCCACCCACCCCGCCGCCACCGCCTGCGTGATCGACGACCGCAACGGCAGGTCCGCCGGGAACCGTCTGACCGCAGGTGAGGCAGAGCCCGTCACGGCTGCGGGCAGCCTGGGTGACCAGCTCGGTCCAGGACACCGTCACGTTCAGGTGCGGCGCGATCGCGGCGCCCGGCGAGGCCTCGTTCGCGTCCAGGACCAGGCGGACCACGTCGGCCAGCCCCTGCGCACGGCGCTGGCCCGGGGTCCTGCCGTCCTCGGCAGCGGGCGCGCCCATCACCGCATTGACCGCGGTGGTCAGCAGCAGCCCGTGCTCGTCGGTCAGGAAGCCCGCGACGTGATACCCACCGAACGTCCTGGCCAGGTCCAGGAACTCGCCCTCGGCGGCCTTGTCGTCCTCGACGTCGTCGCTGTCCGGGTCCGTCACCGTGGCGAACCGGCGCGCCACCGTACGGAACTGGTCGGCGTTGAGCACACCGGCCTCCCGCAGGACCAGCCCCCAGCGCTCCGGAGACGAGCCGCTCCCGCGTGGCGGGAAGTGCGGTGGCCAGACGGCGCGCGGGTGGTCACATCCTTGCGCGCTGTGGCCGCGGCCACGCCTTCGCGCATACGCAGCCACGATGTGAAGGTGCGTGACATCCCGCCCGACCGCCACGAACCCTCGTCCTCGATGCGCGGCAACAGGGTGTACCGCACCCCGTCCAGCCGCCCGGTCATCCGACGGATCCTCGTGTGCGCCTCGGCCAGCCGCGCGACGCTCGGTGCGGCCCACCCCTCGAGCGCCTCCGGACCGACCAGGTCGGCGAGGTCGCCGACCGCGCTCTCGATCCGGCCGAGCACCTCCTCGAGTGCGCCGGGAGGTACGGCACCGGAGATCCCGCCGCTGGTCGACTGCCGCACCGGTCATCACCTCCTCACGCCTAGGTATCCGATCTCTCGATGTCACCATCATCTCGAACATCCGTGCGTGTCGCACGCCGGTTCTCAAATCTGTGGATAACCCGTTCGTGACCGGACCACCACGCACCACTGCCGCGGCGTCACCGCCCGCGGGCCTCCCGACGCCGGCGGCGGGCCTCAGCCGCGCGCTCCACGGCATCGTCGAGGTCGTCCTCGACGGCGGTCAGGTCCGTGCGCGCCTCGTCAGCGGCCTCGCGTGCGTCGTCGAGCACCTGACGCGTCTCGTCCCGCTCGGCGGTGAGGCGCTCGAGCTCCTCGTCCAGGCGTTCCAGCTCGCCCTCCCCGCGCTCGATCGCAGCGTCCGCGGTCCGCAGCCGCTCGCGGACGTCGTCGCGGCGGGCCTCCAGGCGGTCGACGAGCGCGGAGGACTCCTCGACCGCCTGCTCGGCGGCGGCGAGGTCGGATCCAGCCTGCTCGGCGGCGCCCGACGACTTGCCGGCTCTCGACGACTTCCCAGCTGTCGGCTTGCCGGCCGACGACTTCCCAGCCGTCGGCTTGCCGGCCGACGACTTCCCGGCCTCCGCCGCCCCCTCGGCTCTCGCTCCCCTCGCGGAGCGCTGCCCGCCGTCCGACCCCGCAGGGTGGAGTGCCACGAGGTCCGCGTCCTCGCCCTGCTCGTCCACGATTCCGAAGCCGACGTGCTGCAGCGCCCGCGAGAGACGTCCCGCCCGGACCACCACGGCGGCGTCCGGGTCCATGACCGCCGCGGTGAGCGTCTCCGTCAGTCGGTCCAGCACCGCGGACGAGACGGTCCGCCCGCCCACCTCGCCGGCCTCCCGGACGGTGCGGACCAGCGCCTCGGTGCGCTCCCGCCGCAGGTGGTCGAGGGCCCGGAGACGGCCACGGTCGCGGTCCTGGGTCGCGGCCCGCAGCTCGTCGCCGAGGTCCGCGAGCGCCTCGATCTCCTCGGGGTGGTCGCGGGCCACCCGGTTGATCACCCAGGCAGCCACGGACGGTTTGGGCAGGCGCTTGACCCGCTCGGCGCCGATCCGGTCGCCGCCGTCCGCGACCTGCCGGACGGCGGCGTCCCGGGCAGCGATGAACTCGTCGAGGGGCCGCGCGTAGAGCGCGTCGACGACGGTGTCGAGGTCTGTCGGGTCCTGCGCAGGCACGCTCCTACGGTGGCACGACGACGCCCGCCACGCCCGCCCTACAGCGTCGGCAGCAGCGTCGGCACCAGCACCGTCGCGACCTCCCCCGACCCGAGGTGCACCAGCGCCTTGCCCGGACTGACCTGTGTCGTGACCGCTGAGCGCGGCAGGCTCACGCCGACCAGGTCGCCGTCGAACCGGTCCTGCGGGCTGAGCAGAGCTCCCCTGCGGTACTTCTTGACGTCGACCTGCCAGCCGGAGAACCCGCCGGCGACCTCGGAGGCGTCACCGCCGAGGATCAGGCCGCGCTGGTTGTCGGCGGCCGAGCGCAGGTAGGCGCGCAGCCAGGTCTTGGCCGGGGCGTCGGTCACCTGCTCGCCGTCGTCCACCACCAGGACCACTGGCGTGCCGTCCGGGTCGAGGTGCGGCGCGAGGTCCTCCTGGGTGACCTCGGGATCCGTGAGGACGGCGCGCACGCCGTCCCGGCCCTCGAAGTCGCGCAGGATGCTCGGCCGCGGCGCCAGCACCACCACCTGGGTGCCACCACGCAGCAGGGACTCGGTCATGACCGCGAGCATCGTGGACCGGCCGGACCGGGACGGCCCGGCCACCAGGAAGGCGGGTGCGTCGTTAGCGAGGTCCATGCCGAACGCCGCCAGGTCGTCGCCGCCGACGCCGAGCAGCGCCCACAGCGGCCGGGCCCCTTCCCGCCCGACGTACTGGTAGGCGGCGTCCACGGTGATCGTCGACGGCAGGTCGTCCACGCGGAACGGGCCGGTTCCCGGTACGACGTCCTCCCGTTCCTGGATCCCGGCGGCGATCCGGCGGGCGGCGCTCGTCTGGGCGCGGCCCGCCGGGTCGTCCCCGAGGATCGCGACCTGGACCTCGAGCGCGCTGCCCGACCGGAAGGCCCTGCCGGGCGGGATCTCCTCCGGGAGCTTCTTGTGGTTGATGCCGGCCATGCCGTAGTCGAGCCGGTCGGTGAGGCGCAGCACGAGCGCGTCGTCGGTCAGCACGCTCATCCGGCTGGACAGCAGGGTGCGGTCACCGGAGATCAGCAGGTGGATGCCCGCGCTCGCGCCGTCGCGCAGCAGCTCCTGGACGATCTCGACCAGGGTGCCGTTGTCGGCCTCCCCGTAGCTGCTCATGAAGCTCTCCCAGCGGTCGATCAGCACCAGGACCCGCGCGAGACCCGTTCCTGGCTCCGCGAGCTCCCGCTGCTCGGTGACGCTGGCGAAGTTCCCGGCCGCGAGCACCTGCTGACGCCGGCCGAGCTCCGACTGGAGGCGCGTGAGCAGGCGGCTGACCCGTTCGGCCTGCCCGCGCTGCACGACGGCGCCCGTGTGCGGCAGCTCGTTCAGCACCGTCAGCGCCCCGTTGCCGCAGTCGATCGCGTACAGGTGCAGGTCGGCGACCGGCATGGCCGTCGCGGCGGCGAACGCCGTCGTGCGCAGCGTGGTGGAGCGTCCGCTGCCGGGTGCGCCGATCACGTAACGGTGGCCGAAGCCGTCCAGGTCGATCACGGCGGGTCCCTGCCGCTGGTCGGCCGGCGAGTCCTCCACCGCCCACGCGAACGCCGGCTCCCCGCCCGGTCCGGTGGCCGGCTGAGCCACGCCGGAGAGCGGGAGCAGGTCGGGGAGCGCCGGCAGCCACGGCCGCCGTGGGACGGGCCAGCCACCCACCTGGGCCGCCTCGCGCAGCGTGTCGACGAGCGCGGCCAGGTCGGTCTCGACGTCCTCGCGGCGCCGGGCCTTGGGGCGGCTGGGCGGTGGTGCGCCCAGGTCCGCCACCGGCACGCGCGCGATGAACGGCGGCTCCACCTGCCCGACGTCGGACAGGGACAGGCGCCGTCCACCCACCCGCGCGGACTGGAACGGGATCACCGACGCGTGCCCGAGCCGGGCGTAGGCCCTGCCGGGCTGCGACTTGGCGATCTCCGCGGCCTCCCCTGCGTCGATGACGTCTTTCGACTCGCCCTTGTCCGTCATCCGGAGGGCCACGCGCAGGTTGGTGTTGGCGCGGATCTCCGGGGAGACCACGCCGGAGGGGCGCTGGGTCGCGAGGATCAGGTGGATGCCGAGCGAGCGGCCGCGCTGCGCGATGTTGACCAGGCCGGCGACGAAGTCCGGCAGCTCGCGCGCCATCGAGGCGAACTCGTCGATCACGATCATCAGGCGCGGCAGCGTCGGCCCGACGTGCCCGCGGGCCTGCGCGTCGAGGTAGTCCTCCAGGTCCTTCGCGCCGGCGTCGGCGAGCACGTGCTCGCGGTAGGTGAGCTCGGCACGCAGCGAGTCGAGAGCACGCTCCACGAGGTGGGAGTCGAGGTCCGTCACCATCCCGACCGTGTGCGGAAGCTGCTCGCACTGGCTGAACGCGGCGCCGCCCTTGTAGTCGACGAGCACGAAGTTCATGGTCTCCGGCGTGTTCACGACCGCGAGCGACGCGACGACGGTCTGCAGGAACTCCGACTTGCCCGACCCCGTGGTGCCGCCGACCAGGGCGTGCGGCCCGTCGCGCACCAGGTCGAGCGTGAACGGCCCGTCCAGCGAGACGCCCACCACCGCGGCGGTGCTGCCCTTCGACACCCCGCGCCACCGGGCGACCATCTGCTCTGCGTCCACGTCCTCGATGCCGAGCACCTCGACGAGCCGGGCCGAGTCCGGGATCAGGCCCGCACCCTCGGTGGCGGTCACGTCGTGCACAGCGGCGACTGCGCGGGCGACGGGCTCGAACCAGTCGTCGCCCACCTCGTCGACCAGCACGGTCCGCAGGTCGTCGGCGTCCTGCCTGCGCAGCGTCATCCCGCCGTCGACCCGGGCGAGCGCGACGGCCGTGCACTCCTCCGGCAGGAGCTGCTCGTCGCCGTCCAGGCACACCACGCTCACGCCGACGCCGGGGCCGTCGCGCAGGATGGACACCACGCCGGGCAGCGCGCGCAGCCGGCGGGCGCCGTCGAGCACCACCACCACCTGCGGACCGGACATCACCGTGCCGCTCGACGCGTCCATCGCGGCGCGGCGTTGGGTGATCAGCGAGCTCAGCTCGGCCACGCGCGCCGACAGCGTCTCCGTGGTGGTCCCGACCAGGGCCACCGCCCCCTGTCCGAACGACGGGCGGGCGTGCGGCAGCCAGGCCGCCCATGCCCATTCCTGCACGTGCTCCGAGCTGGTCAGGACGTAGATCTGGACGTCGCGGGGGCTCTGCAGCACCCCGAGCTGGCCCACCATCCAGCGTGCCCGACGGCGCGGCCAGTCCCCCGGGCCCGCCAGCCCCACGACCCCCGCCTCGCGCAGCGGCACCGTGACCGGGACCGACCGGACGGTCGCCCGGGTCTTGCGGCGGTGCTCGGGCTCCGCGCTGTCCTCCACCTCGACGCGGCTGGTCGCGTCAGCGAGGCCCAGCCGGACGACCAGGTGGTCACCGTCGGTGCTGCGTCGCTCCCAGAGGCGGCGGGTCGGGGTGGTCGCGATGAGCCGCAGCTCGCCGGCGCCTGGGCTCGACAGCCGCCGCCGGTGCTGCTCCCGCCGCACGGCGTCGAGCACCTCCTCCTCGAGAGCGGCGCGCTCCTCGGCGTGCTCCTTCAGGCGGTCCTTGTGGGTGGTGACGCCGTTGCGCTTCTGCATCCACCAGTTCCCGAGGCCCATCAGCGGCGACGCCAGCGCGAACATCAGGTAGTAGGGGGACTGGAAGACGAAAGCCATGGTCACGCCCAGCACCGCTGGCATGGCCATCGCGAGCCACGGCAGCGGGTTGCGCATGGGCGGTGCCGGCTCGGCGGGCAGGCGGAAGTGTGTGGCGGGCATGGGCGGCAGCAGCCGTGGCGGCCGGTTGTAGTCCAGGTGGCCGGGCTGGGCGGCAGGACGCAGGTCGGCGTCGGGCCGCGTGGCGGGCTGGACCGTGAGGACGCAGCCGCCGATGCGGAGCTGCGTGCCAGTGGCCCAGGGTGCCTCGTCCTCGCCCAGCGGGTCCTCCAGCCGGTCCAGGTGGACCGGCCGCGCGGCGGACCGGGGGTCCGGCACACGCCGTACCCGCACCGCGCCGTCCAGCGCGACGACGACGGCGATGGTGGCCAGCCCGCCCTCGCGCGGCTCGTCCACCCGGACGCGGCCGTCCGGCCCCACCTGCACCGTGGACTCGCCGACCCCGAGGCGGACGACGGCGCCGGTGCCCGTCCCGCCCGTGACGCACAGGTCGACCGGGCCGCCCGTGACGCCGTTCGCCCGGACCGGGTCGGCGGCGAACGTGACGACGGCGCCGTCCCGGACGCCCGAGCCGGCCACGAGCACGTCGTCGCCCACGCCGGAGCGGGTGGGCACCGGCCGGCCGTCCAGGTATATCGTGCTGCCCCGGGGCGCGCCCACCTCGGCGGCGAGCCGCTCGGCCAGGTCCTCCGCCGTGGTGCGCTCGTCCAGGTCCAGCGACAGCAGTGCTTCACGCGAACCGTGCCGCGCGGTGATCAGGGCCTGCACGTCACTCGCCTCCTCGCCGTATTGCGGTCTGCTCGTCGTAGCGCACGTCGGGCAGGAACCCGCTGCGCAGCCAGCCGTCGTCGCCCGCGGTGAACCGCCAGCGCGCCGACGGGGCGGAGCCGAGCACGATCACCACCCACGTGAACTCCGGGCTGGCGAACCGGGCCGCGAGCATGTCCTGCTGGGCAGCGGACGGCGCCTGCGACAGGACCAGCACACCGCCCTCGCCGACCTCCAGCTCGGGGGTCACCTGCTCGATCCCCGCGAGGTGCTCCACCTGCTCCGGCTGGGGCAGACCGTTGCCGACCATGACCACCCGCGGGTCGTCCGACCACGGGTTGCCGGTCAGCTCCCCTAGCCACCGGCGCAGCACCTCGTGCCGCGCCCGCGTCGGCCCGTCCAGGCTGATCACGCCGTGTGCCGACGCGAAGTCCACCAGCACCCGGCCCGTCTCGCTCATGCCGACGTTGACCAGTCGGGCGAACCGCGCCGTCGAGCCGTCCGACGCCGTCCCCGACTGCAGCCTCGCCAGGGGCGCCGCCCAGCTCTGCCCGTCCTCGCTCACCGCCCACGGCTCCGGCGCCGGTGCAGCCGGGTTGGTCAGCCGCAGCCGCAGCGAGCTGCCCTCGATGAACACGCCGGTGATGCCGGGCAGCTCGAGCTCGTCCCGTTCGCACGCCGCCATCAGCACCCGGAGCGACCGGTCGACCGTCCAAGCGGCCGACGTGTCGGTGCGCAGCAGGCTGTCGTCGAACGGCTCCTGGCGCTTCCGGCGCCGGAGGAGCCAGACGGCCGGCCAGACCAGCGCCGCGAGTACGAGGCCCGCGCCGACGGCGTACCAGGCCGGGCCGATCGGGCCGACGCCGGTTGCCTCGTCGATGCCCGCCACCTCGACCGTCGGCTCGGCCGACGGCGACGGAGAGGCCGACGGCTCCTGCGACTTCTTCTCGAACCCCGGCAGCGGGGCGAACTTCAGCTCCTCGCCCGACGCGTCCTTTGGCATCTTGAGGACCCACCCGGCCGTCAGCGTCCGCGGGTCGGTCATGAACTTGCCGTCGGGCTGCCGGTGACCCTCGGTGAGCTCGGCGATCTCCGGCCACCGGTCGCGGTCATCGAGGAACCGCTCGGCGATGTCGTTGAGCTTCTCGACCGTGCCGTCGGGCTCCTTGCCGACCACGTAGTAGAGGACCGAACCCGGCGGGCCGGTGCGCTCCGGCACCGGGGAGGCCGACTCCGACGGCGCCGGCGTGGATGCGGCAGGCGCCGACGGCTCGGCCTTCGGCTCGGACGACTTCGGCCGCGGATCCGCAGCGGGCTTCTTGGAGGGGGTCGGCTCGGGCTCCGCCTTCTTCGGCGCGGGATCGCCGTAGACCCGCATCTCCCAGATCGAGTTGCCCGCCGTGCCGACCCGAGCCGTCGAGTACATGCGCACGAACCGGCCGGTGGCATCGATGGTGATCACGTCCGTGCCGCCGTCGGCGGCGTCCGTCGACCACTGCGGCGCCCAGATCTCGCCGTCGGCCGACACCTCGATGGAGTACGCCGTCGAGTGGGACACCTCCCACACGATCTCGACGCGGCGGACCACGGTGGACCGCCCCAGGTCGACGCGCAGCCACTGCGGGTCGCTGAATCCGCTGGACCAGCGGGTCCGTGGGTTCCCGTCCACCGCCTGGCGGGCGGGGAAGTCGGCCTTCTCGAGCGACGACGACACGGCGGGCCTGCCCTGCGAGAGCAGCACGGGCTCCGGTACGGAGGCCGTGAGCACGCTGGTCGAAGGCACGCTGGTCGAAGGCACGGTGTGAGAAGGCCCGAGGGCCGCGCCGGGCAGCACGGGGACGAGCAACGTCGCCAGGGCCATGGTCACCAGGGCCCGCAGCACCCTGACCCCGCGCACGTCACTCACCGGCACGCCGCACCGCGGCCTGCTCGGTGTAGCGCACGTCCGGCAGGAAACCGCTGCGCAGCCAGCCGTCCTCGGTGGCCGTGATGCGCCATTTCGCCGACAAGGACTCGCCCAGCACGATCACCACCCAGCCGAAGCCCGGCGTGGCGAACCGCGCGGCGAGCAGGTCCTGCTGCAGCACCGACGGCGCCTGCGACAGCACGAGGACGCCGCCGCCCACGGCGTCCAGCTCCGGGATCACCTGCTCGATCGCGGACAGGTGCTCCGCCAGCTCGGGCTGCGGGAGGCCGTTTCCGACCATGACCACCCGGGGATCGTTCGACCAGGGATTCCCGGTCAGCTCGCCCAGCCAGCGGCGCAGCACCTCGTGCCGCGCACGGGTGGGCCCGTCCAGGCTGATCACGCCGCGGGCCGACGCGAAGTCGACGAGCACCCGGCCCGTCTCGCCCACGCCGATCGTGACCAGGCGCGCGAACCGTGCCGTCGAGCCCTCCGACGCCGGGGCCGACTGCAGCTTCGCCAGCGGCGCGGACCAGCTCTGCCCGTCCTCGTTCGCCACCCACGGTGCCGGGGCCGGGGAGACCGGGCTCCCGAGCCGGAGCCGCATGGCCCCGCCCTCGATGAACACGCCGGTGACCGCCGGCAGGTCCTGGCCGTCCCGCTCGCACGCCGCGAGCAGCACCCGCAGCGCCCGGTCCACCATCCATGCCGCCGACGTGTCGGTGCGCAGCAGGCTGTCGTCGAACGGCTGCTCCCGGCCCGCCTGACGACGGCGCACCAGGAGCAGCCCGCCGAGCGCGGCGGTGCCCAGCAGCACCGCGGCGCCGACGGCGATCGGGACGGGCGCCAGCCAGGACGGTCCGGCGGCGGCACCCGCGTCGTCAGCCCCGGTGTCCGACGCCGCCTCTTCCGATCCCGCAGCGCCCGACGCCGGAGTGCTCGCCCCGGCGACCGGGCTCGGCCCCGGCAGCGGCCCACGCTGCAGACCCTTACCCTCGGCGTCCGGCGGAAGCTCGAGCGCCCAGCCGACCTCCACGACCTCCGGGTCGGTGAGCACACCGCCGTCGGGCTGGGTGCGACCCTCGTTGAGCTCGAAGATCTCCGGGTGCCGCTCGCCGTCGCCGAGGAACCGTTCGGCGATCAGGTACAGGTACTCGGTCTCGCCCTCCGGCGTCCGGCCCACCACGTAGTAGGGCACCGCGGCCGCGTCGTCCGACGGCGCGGCGCCGCTCACCGGTGCGCTCGCCCCTGGCACGCCCTCCGCCGGGCCCTCCGGCAGCACCCCGACGACGATGCCCTCGCCCTCGGCGTCGGCGGGCAGCTGCATGATCCAGCCCGGCAGCACGGCCGCTGGATCGGTCAGGGCGTTGCCGTCCGGCTGGACGCGCCCCTCGTTGAGCTCGAAGATCTCCATGAACCGGTTGCCGTCGCCCAGGAACCGCTGCGCGATCTCGAACAGGAACTCGTGCTCGCCGTTCGGCTTGGTCTGCATCACGTAGTACTTGACCTTCTCGCCGGTCGTGTCGGCGGCCGCCGGTCCGGCGGCCGCGACCACCAGGGCCGCTGCCGACGTCGTGGACAGGATCGCCACCGCGAGGGCTGCGGCGACGCGATGGACGTGATGCACGTTGACTCCGTCTTCAGATGTGTCGGTACGTCAGGTGGTGGTACGCGGGACAGACGGAGGGCTCACGCGGAGCCGGGGACCTTCCGCTCCGGCAGGTTCGCGATCTCCGTCCCTGCGCCGGCCCAGCGGAACGTGCCCATCACCGCATCGAAGAAGAAGACCAGCGCCTCGGCGAGCCGCTCGGTCTCGTGGCTGTTCCAGACCGTGCTGAAGGACAGGGCCAGCCAGTCGCCGTCGGCGTCGTCCCGCGAGACCACGTACAGCACCTGGCGGGTGGAGACCACCGGCCAGTCGCCGTCCTGCTGGACCTCGTGCGAGGTGGCGAGGACGCGGACGCCCGGCCTGCCGTCGATCTCGACGAGGTCGCTCTCCTCGTACCCGTCGGCGAGGATGCTGGTCGCGACCACCACCGGGTCGCTGCCCGCGTCGCTGACGAACTCCAGCTCGGTGATGGACGCGGGGACTACCGTCCCGTTCATCGGCTCCGTCGGGAGGTAGACCGCGCCGCTGCCCGCGTCGCGAGCACTCGCGAGGGTCTTGTGCAGCTGGTCGCGCAACATGTGCCGGTGCGGTTCGGCCTTGTCCCTGGGCAGATCGTCCGGCAGCGCCCTGGCCACCACCTGCTCGATCGCCTCGTCGAGCTCGCGCGCCCGCCCCTCCCCCGTCGGGAACCGCGCCCATCCGGGCGGCAGCAGCATGACCCAGCTGTCGGTCGGCTTCCCGACGGCGGGCGTGGCGCCCGGCGAACCGTTCCGTGCTCCGCTCATCGCGCGCTCCTGGTGATCTGCACGGTCGGCAGGAGCTGGTCGAGCAGCTCCACCATCGCCGCGACGAGGAACAGGTCGACCGTGCGCCACACCAGCACGGTGTCGACGACGGCGTCGGGGTGCTCGGTGCGCCGGCCGACGGCGACGCTCATCCAGCCGGTCCCAGCCTCGTCGACGTCGAGGCGGACCACGCGCACGCCGTCGCCGTCCGGCAGGTCGAGGTGCTCGACGTTCGGTGGCGTGGCCGGGTTGCCGCCAGTCGCTCCCAGTGCGGCCATGAGGCCGCCGTCCGGATCCGCCGGGTCACTCAGCCCCACGGCGACCAGCACCGGGACGGGACCGTTGCCCAGCACGCCGACGGCGGCGACCACGCGGTTCCCCGCCGGTGCCATGCCGTCGGCGAAGGCACGGAGGTTCGCCACCGAGTCGACGGCAAGCTGGTCCAGCTCCGCAAGCGCGGTGTCGTCCAGCTCCGCCGTCTCGCCGGGCACGGGTTCGAGCGACTCGCGCACCGCCGCCGCGGCCTCCTGCTCCCAGGCGGTGACGGCGTCGGGCGGCTCGGTCTCGGTGCTCGGGACCACGAGCCAGCCCGCCGGCGGGTCCACCCGCCAGGTCCAGGCGGAGGCGTCGAAGCCGGCGGAGGTGTCGTTGCTCTGCATCGTCATAGTCCCAGCTGGTCCGAGTACAGGCCGGCGTAGTCCGCGTCGCGCCAGCCGTAGAGGCTCCACCGCGGGTCGGCCGGGTTGAAGTTCGAGGGGTTGAGCAGGCTGAACGGCCGCATGGCCCAGGAGAACGTGTACGAGACGGGCCCGATGTACATCCAGGGCTTGATCGCGAAGCCGCCGACGCCGAGCTGGCTGAGGGCGGCACTGAGCTTCTGCACGTCCTTGATGTCGCTCAGGCCGATGAGGCGGTCCCAGCGGTAGCTGCCGCCCCACGGCCACGCCGTCTTGACGCGGCCGACGTCGTTCTTGAACCACGCGCTCAGCTTGCTGAAGTCGCCCCTGATCCACGCGTTCGGCTTGCCGATCTGCCACCAGCCCGGCGACACGCTGGTCTTGCCTGCGAAGTCCTGCCAGCCGCGCAGCCTGGTGGTCATCGGTCCGATCCGGAAGCTCAGGTTCGCGATGCTCCGGGCAAGGTCCGGTGTCGCACCGATCCTGAGCAGGCTGCGCAACCATTCCCGCTGCCGGAACAGGTTCTGGAGCTGCCGGTGCTGGTTGGCGAAGGACCCCGCGCCCCTGCCCAGCAGGCCGGCCTGGACGCCCTTGAGCCCACCGGCCATCTTCGCCGCCACCCCGATCAGGCCCAGGCTGAGCACGCCGATGATCACGCTCAGCCAGCTTCCCTCGCCCTGGACGGCCAGGATGAAGCTGGCGGCGACCGAGACCACGGTGGCGACCACACTCAGCAAGGTAAGAATGCCCAGACCGGGTATGAGGATGCTGAGCACGGCGAGCGCCATCCCGATGTACATCAGGATCTCGACGAGCTTCTTGAGGAACTTGTTCAGCTGATGCAGGAACGCTTCCCAGTCGCTGTGGGTCAGCCCGTCGTCGCCCCAGTTCTCCCGGATCTTGCGCGCTGCGGCGTCGGCGGCCGTGTCGAACGTGGTCATGGCGGCGACGGCCCTGGCCTTCGCGGCCTCGAGGTCCTCCTTGGCCGCCGCGATGTTGCCGGAGCGCTTCTCGGAGGCCCGCCGGTCCTCGTCGGTCAGTGGCGGGTCGCCCTCTGGCCGGTCGGCGTTCACCGGGTCGGGCATGCCCTCTGCGGCGCTCTGGGCGCCCGCGGCGTCCTGGGCGTCCTTGAGGGCGAGGCCGGTCTCGGAGCGTGCGGTCTCCAGCGCCGGCTGGTACGTACGCAGCGCGTCGCGGACGTCGGCGTACCGGCCGGCCGCCTTGTTCAGCGCGTCCGCGCTCTCTCGCGACCGCTTGCGCATCGCGTCGGCGGACACGCCCTTGAGCAGGGTCTCGTCGCCGTCACCGATCTTCTTGAGCAGCTTCGCCTGGGTCTCCATCGCCAGGGCGATGTCCTCGTAGTGCTTGATCACCACGTCCAGGCCGGAAGCCTCCGCCGGGACGGGGTCCGTGTCATAGCCAAGCAGATGCCAGTCCCCGCCCCGGACAGCACTCATCGGTCCTCTTCCTCGTCTTGTCCTACCCGCTATTGCTCGTCGAAGGACTTCGCCAGGTCGACCTCGAGGCCGTTCCACTGCTCGGACGCCTGCTTCATCTTCTTCTGCAGGTCCGAGAGGTTGGTGGTCAGCTTCTCCCGCCTGACCCACCAGTCATCGACGAAGTCGTTCATGGCGCTTCTCACCGTGTCGTGGCCCCATACGGCGCCGTCGTCCCAGAGCTTGCCCATGTTCTTGAACTCGTCCACGATCGCCGCGAGCTGCTTTTCAGCGTCGTCCAGGGCGATCGAGGTGACGACGAGGTCCGCCACCGGGCTACTTGTTCAGCGCGTTGGCGAGTTCCTCGTCCGTCTTGCGGAGCGCCTCGGCTGCCTGCTTGAGGTACTCGCCGATGCCCGTGAGCCCCTCGAGGACCTGCTTGCCACCCTTGTCGAGCTCCTGGTAGGACTCGTCGAACCGCTTGGACGACTTGTCCGTCACGTAGCCGTCGGCCACCAGGTTGCTCACCATCGAACGCAGCTGGTCCAGCTTGCTCCGCATGTCGTCCGACTCCTGCTTGATCCGCTGAGCAGCGTCTTCCATCTCCTGGAAAGTCACCTTGATGTTGGACATGGTGGAACCCTTCGTTCGCGTGTGTGGACTCGTGCCCTGCGGTGCTCCGCAATCGTCACCAATCGGACCAACCGGGCGGCCAATCGGGCGTGAACACCGAACCAACGGCACGCGACGCACCGACGACGGGCCCCGGGCTTTACCCAGGACCCGCCGTGACGATGCGCAAATGTGCCCCTCACCTGGGGCTTTGTCGAGAGATTCGGGACGCGCCGCTCAGCAGTGAGCCAGGAACGGGCGGTCCCTGAACCGCCGGTCGAGGAAGACGATCACGCCCGGCGCACCCGTCACCATCGTCGAGACGTGCTCACCGATGTGCCACTCCCACTGCACGTCCGCACCCGCCGAGCAGTACTCGTTGCGCAGGGTCCGGGCCTGCCCGGGCGCGACGATCTCGTCGAGCGTCCCGTGGAAGAGGCGGATCGGCACGTCCGGCGGGTTCTCCCCGAGCCGGTTCTCGGCGAGGCGCGCCTGCCAGTCCGGGGAGCGCAGCGGATTCGTCGTCGTGAACATCCCGAGGTTCTGGTACGCGTGCGTGAGCGTCGTGTCGACGCAGGCGTCCTGCTCGCGCTCGTACGTCTCTCGCCCGCGCTCGTTGAGGTAGGTCTCGAGGTCCAGCTCGGGGTAGGCGGCATCGAGCCCGTAGGCGGCCAGCAGCAGGAAGCCGAACCCGACCTGCCCGTCGAGACCCTCCGCCACCTCGGTGAGGTCGGCGGGCACGCCGCCCGCCGCGACGCCAACCAGGTCGAGCTCCGGCGCGTAGCCCGGCTGGAGCTCACCCGCCCACATCGCCGCCCCGCCGCCCTGCGAGTAGCCGGAGAACGCCACCTTGCCGCCGGCCTCCAGGCCGGTGGCGGGCAGGTTCGTGGCGGCCCGCACCATGTCGATGACGGCCCGCCCCTCCGACTGGCCGACGACATAGGTGTGCATGCCCGGTGTACCGAGACCCTCGTAGTCGGTCACCACCACCGCCCAGCCGGCCAGCAGCATCGGCTCGATGAAGGGCCGCTCGTAGTCCAGCCAGCGGGACGGCGCACAGGTGTCGCCGACGCCGCGCGTCCCGCTCGCCACCGACACGATCGGCCGAGGGCCCTCGCCCCGCCAGGGCGTGGTCGGCACGAGCACGCGGCCGGTGACGGGGATGTCCTGGCCGGTCGCGTTGGTCGAGTGGTACATCAGCAGGTAGTTGCGGGCACTGAGCTCCGGGGGCTCCTCGCGCCAGCGCACCACCTCGCCGTCCCGGCCGTCCGGCAGCGGGGCCGGCGGGGTGTAGAAGCCGTCGTCGGCGGTCGAGGCAGGGTCGGGGACGTCGGGGACATCGGGGACGTCCGCTGTTCGCGGGGCGGTGACGGGTGCGGCGGTGGGCGCACCGGCAGGCGCAGCGGCGGCAGGCGCAGCGGCCACAGCCGGCAGCACGACCACCGCGAGCGCCGTGACGACGGCGGTCCAACGCCCTGCTGCCCGACGTCGGCCGCGTGGCGTGGCCAGGAACAAGGCGCGCGAATCGGTCTCGAGCGGCATCGGATCTCCTCGTTGAGGTCCACCGGCGCTCGGTCCTGAGCGCCGGGGTCCGCATGCGGACCGCTACTGACTGTAACCCCAATAGTGTTCCGGCAGAAGCGCACAGCGCCTTCCAGCCCATCAGGACAGAGATGACCAGGCCTGCGGCTCACCCCAGCCCGCTGACGTGGGCCGGTTGCCCAGCCACAGAGATGACTTCGGTCGGGGGGGGGGGGGGTTGGGGGGGGGGGGGGTGAGGGGGGGGGCGGGCGTCGGGGTGAGGGGCGGGGGCCGCCAGCGCCACGCGCACACGGACCGCGGG
>NZ_JBEZZF010000069.1:0-31286 GCF_040639055.1 Promicromonospora sp. NPDC023987
GCCGACGCCGTCGGCCACACCCCCTCAGACAACCTGACTCAGGAGCGCCGGAGCGACCTGATCTCTACGTAGGAACGCGCCGCGTTACCGAACGAGTCGGCGGGGAAGCCCGGCGCCGGCGTCGACGCGGCGTTGTCCTGCTCCCAGATCCCGTGCCGCCGACCGCCGCCGCCGAGCGCCGACAGGAACTCGGTGTACGGCAGGTCTCCCGCGCCGAACTCCACGATGTCGTAGCCACCCGAGTTCTCCGGGTTCACGTCACCGTCCTTGAGGTGCAGGAGCGGGTACCGGTGCGGGTTGCGCTTGACGTAGTCCACCGGCTCGAAGCCCGGGTACTTGTGCTGGCCGACGAACGCCCAGTAGACGTCCATCTCGAGGTACACCTTCGCGGGGTCGGTGTTGTCGTAGAAGACGTCGTAGAGACGCACGTCCGGGTTGTCCGTCGCGAAGCTGAACTCGCCGTCGTGGTTGTGCTGGTAGAACTTCAGCCCGCGGGCGGTCGCCGCCGCCCCGAACCCGTTGAACTGCTCGGCCGCGGCGAGGTAGCCGGCGACCGTGCGGTCCGAGGTGGGCGCGTTGGCCGTACCCACGTGCTCCATGCCCAGGATCTGCGCGATGTCGAGCTCCCGCTCGAGGTTGTTCACGTAGTCCCCGATACCGCGGTGCGAGCCGACGGCACGCAGGCCGTTGTCGTCCAGCAGCTGCCGGATCTCCTGCGGCGTGATCGGCCCGACCGCGTTCTGCGAGTAGCCGGCGAACTCGATCTCCGCGTACCCCATGGCCGAGAGCCGCTCGAACACCTTGCGGAAGCCGAGCGAGGAGACCTTGTCCCGGATCGAGTACAGCTGGATCCCGATGTGGCCCGGCGGGACGAGCACCCGGCCCTTGCCGGCCGTGGTCGCGGCGGCCTCCGCCGTCGGGGCGAGGACCGAGGCGGCGGCGCTGCCCGCGAGGGCCGCGCCGGCGAGCGATGCGGCACCGACGGCTACGGTGCCGCCGGCCAGCCTCAGAAAGTTCCTGCGGTCGACGTCAGTGCGTGATTCCATCACTGCTCTCCTTCAGTTCGAGCGGCCAGTTCGGCCGGCCCGGTCGGGCCGGTCACGTTCTCTGTTGTCGCCGGGGGCGTGCCAACGCCCTCGCCGACCATCGTCACCGCGTCGACGTCGAGCGTGCCGTTCGTGGTGACGTACAGCGTTCCGGTGCCCTCGGGGGCGTCGAACGCGAGCTCGAGGTCCTGCCAGGTCTGCCCGCTGCGCACCTTGGCGGTGGCGAACGGCTTGGCGGTCGGCGAGTCCCAGCGCAGCTCGAGCTTGCCCTTGCCGCGGACCGTGGCGGTGGCGCTGTCGATACCGACGAGGTTCACCGGAGTGAAGCCGACGGAGTCACCCTTCTTCAGGCCGGTCACGTAGGCGCCGCCCGATGCCGCATCGTCGGCGACGACCTCCACGCCGTCCGCGACCGCGTGCTCCGCCTGCTGCAGCTTGGGGTTCAGCTGCACCGTCGCCTCGCTGGTGGCCGGCGGAAGGCCGTTCGCCCCACCGTCGGTGTAGGTGACGACCACTGCGCCGTACAGGTGGGCGCCAGCGCCGTGCTCCGGTGAGTTGGGATCGGTGGGGAAGACACCGGTGCACCCGGTGCCGGAGACCTCCGGGTGGGCGTGCTCGTCGTGGCCCAGGCCGTACGACCACGACACCCGGTCGCACACCGTCTCGGCGCCGTCCTCGGCGTCCTGCGTGGTCACCTGGAAGGGCACATCGGCGCCCCAGTCGAAGAAGCCGCCGTCCGCGGGGAAGTCCACGGTGACCTCTGGTGCCTGGTTGCCCACGCTGATCTCGCGCGAGGTGAGCGTGAACTTGCCGCTCTCGTCCGTGACCCGCAGGCGCGCGGTGTACACGTCGAGCTCGGTGTAGGTGTGCGTGGTCTCGGCGCCGGTGGCGTCGAACGTGCCGTCGCCGTCGAGGTCCCACTCGTAGGTGAGGGTGTCACCGTCGGGGTCGGTGGATCCGGTGGCGTCGAACGCGACCTCCAGCGGAGCCTCCGACGACGATCCCGGCGTGGCCGTGAACCGTGCCTGCGGCGCCTTGTTCCCCTCGGCGTAGTCGATGCGGTAGAGCCCCGAGTCGGGGTTCTGCCGGAAGAAGCCGTCGCCGTACTCGAGCACGTAGAGGGAACCGTCCGGACCGAACTCGAGGTCGATCGGGTTGTCGTGCGTCTTCATGCCGGCGGCCTCGACCGCGCTGTTCGGGAAGAAGTCCTCGACCTCGCCGACCTCGAAGGTGGACCAGTCGACGCTGAGCGCGGCGTAGTAGTCCTGGGAGAACTCACCGAAGAACGCCTTGTCGTCCCAGTACTCGGGGAACTTGCCCGGTGCGGTGCTGTCCGCGTCGTAGTGGTAGACCGGGCCACCCATCGGGGCCTGGCCGGATCCGGCGCCGAAGCTCACGAACTCGTCACGCGGCTGCTGTCCGGGCTGGTCGCCGTAGTGCACGGTCGCGGCGCGAGCAGGGGGCAGCTCGGTGAGGCCCGTGTTCCAGCGGGAGTCGTTCTGCGGCGCCGCGCAGTCGAAGAACTCGCCAGGTGTGGCGGTCTCGAAGTCCCAGTCGTTGTAAGCGGCGTTCGGTCCGTGGCAGTACGGCCAGCCGGAGTTGTGCGGGTCGTCGAGGCCGACGGCGTTCCACTCCACGTAGCCCATCGGCCCCCGGTCGGGATTCGCCGAACCGGCGTCGGGCCCGTAGTCACCCCAGGTCAGGGAGTTCGTCTCCGGGTCGACCTCGATGCGGAACGGGTTGCGCACACCCATCACGAAGATCTCGGGCCGAGTCTTCTCCGTCCCGGGGGCGAACAGGTTGCCCGCAGGGATGTCGTATGTGCTGCCTACCCCCGGCGCCGTGCCCGCCGGGATGTCGTCCTTCACGTCGATCCGCAGGATCTTGCCCCGCAGGTCGTTCGTGTTGCCCGCACCGCGGCGCGAGTCGAAGCCCGGGTTCATCCCCGGCGCGTCGTTGTTCGGGGCGTACCCGCTGGCGCCCGGCGTACCGGCCGGCGTGTTGTCACCGGTGGACAGGTAGAGGTTGCCCTCGGCGTCAAAATCGATGTCCGCACCGACGTGGCAGCACTGGCCGCGCTGCACCTCGATGTCGAGGATCGGCTGCTCCGACGCCAGGTCGAGAGAATCCCCGGTCCACGTGAACTTGGCGAGGCGGTTCACGCCCACCCACTGGTCCCAGTAGCTCTCGTCCTCGCCGGCGGGAAGCGAGTTGGGCGCGTTGCCCGACGGCGTGTCCGCCACTCCGTCACCGTCGGCGTCCCGCGGCGCGTACACGACGTAGACCTCGTTGCTCGTGGCGAAGTCCGGCGCCAGGGCGATGCCCTGCAGGCCGTCCTCCGAGTTCGCGTAGACGTCGATGGTGCTGACGACCTTAGTGACCCCCGTCGCCGGGTCGGTCACCCGCACCTCGCCGTTGCGGGCCGTGTGCAGCACGCGCTTGTCCGGCAGCACCGCCATGTCGATCGGTTCACCGACGTCCTTGGTCAGCAGGACCTTCTCGTAGTTGCCCCAGTCGGTGTCCGCCGCGGCCGCCGCTTCGACGTCGGCAGCCTCGTTGGCGGAGGCCGACGGCGTGGCCAGGAGCGCCACACCGACCAGCGAGCTCGCGGCGAGTGCCGCCAACGTCTTCTTTCGTCGCGCATGCGCGCGATCCCGAATATTCTTCATACGTGATTCGGCTCCTCGTCGAGTTGGTCACTCCGGCCGGGTCTCGCTCGCATCGATTCGTTCGAGGCCCGGTCGGTACGTGTTCCTTGCGGCACCTACGCCTGAGCGCGGCACCCGTCGTGCGGTGTGGTGCGGGTAGTACCTCCCTGGTCGGCGTGCGGCAGGCGTCAGCGGTTCGAGAAGGCGGCGTCGAACGCCGAGTCGGGGGCGTCGTAGGCGTGCGAGCGCACGAACTCGAGCGCCTCCGGCGCGCCGACGAGACGGTCCATGCCCGCGTCCTCCCACTCGACGGAGATCGGGCCGTCGTAGCCGATCGTGTTGAGCATCCGGAACGCGTCCTCCCACGGGACGTCGCCGTGCCCGGTGGAGACGAAGTCCCAGCCACGGCGGGGGTCCGCCCACGGTAGGTGGGAGCCCATGCGGCCGTTGCGGCCGTTGGTCATGCGCTTCTTCGTGTCCTTGCAGTCCACGTGGTAGATCCGGTCCTTGAAGTCCCAGAGGAAGCTGACCGGGTCGAGGTCCTGCCACACCATGTGGCTCGGGTCCCAGTTCAGGCCGAAGGCCTCGCGGTGGCCGATCGCCTCCAGGGTCCGCACGGTGGTCCAGTAGTCGTAGGCGATCTCGCTGGGGTGCACCTCGTGCGCGAACTTCACGCCGACCTCGTCGAACACGTCGAGGATCGGGTTCCAGCGGTCGGCGAAGTCCTGGTAGCCGGCCTCGATCGCGGCGTCGGACACCGGCGGGAACATCGCCACGTACTTCCAGATCGCCGAACCGGTGAACCCGATGACCGTCTTGACCCCGAGCTTCGCGGCGAGCCGGGCGGTGTTCTTCATCTCCTCGGCGGCGCGCTGGCGCACGCCCTCCGGGTCGCCGTCGCCCCACACGCGGTCCGACACGATGTCGCGGTGCCGCTGGTCGATCGGGTCGTCGCAGACGGCCTGGCCCTTGAGGTGGTTGGAGATCGCCCATACCTTCAGGCCGTGCCGCTCGAGCAGCTCCAGTCGTCCGGCGACGTACTCGTCGTCGTCCCAGCGCCACGGGTCGAGGTGGTCGCCCCAGCAGGCCAGCTCAAGTCCGTCGTAGCCCCACTCCCCTGCGAGGCGCGCCACCTCCTCGAGCGGCAGGTCGGCCCACTGGCCGGTGAACAGGGTGATCGGTCGTGCCATTTTTTCCTCCGTCGTAGGTGCCGGGTCCCATGGTGCGGGGCGGGCGTCGCGCCCGCCCCGCACCATGCGTCTCAGGTGCAGTCGGCCGCGTCGAGAGTGACCAGCAGCGTCGCCTGGCGTCCCGGCCCGTCCGTCCAGTCGTCGCTCACGACGAGGTCGACGTTCGGGTCGGGCCGTGCGGTCACCTGGTAGGTGCCCGCCGCCAGGTCCGCCGGGTCGGCGACCTGGTCGCCGGCCTCGCTGCCGGTCCATCCCTTGATCTGGTAGGACCGGACGCCCGCGACCGCGCGGGGCTCGATGGCTCCCGGGGCGTCGCAGGTGGGCTGCAGGACTTCGACGGCGGGCGTCGGCGGCAGGTAGGCCACCCCGTCGCCGACGAAGTCGATCCAGTTCACGTTGGCCTGGCCCGCCGTGTGCACGAAGTACAGGGTGCCCGTACCCGCCGGGACGTCGTGGAGCTCTGCCGTGACGTCGGTGTAGGCCTGCCAGTCGCCGGTAGCCGGGATGGACACGCTGCCGATCTCCGGACCGTCGGGCGCTCCCCACCGGACCGAGACCGGCCCGCCGCCGTTCGGCGAGGCAGCACGGAGCGTGACTGCGGAGATGTTCGTCAGCGACACCGGCTCGAAGGCCCACCAGTCGTCGGGCTCGATGTAGCCGATGTTCTGGCCACCGCCCGCGCTGTCGCCGGTCCCCTCCCGCTGCACGCCCGCGTCGCCGCCGCTGGTCGAGCCAGGGAGCCGGCCGGTGTCTGTGAAGAACTCGGCCTGGAGCCGCTTCGGCTGCAGCACCTGCAGGTCGCTGCCGGTGAGCGGCACGCCGACGGCGCCACCGTCGTCGGCGAACGTGGCCTCGAGCGTCCAGAAGAGGTCCGCGTCGGCGCCGTGCCCGTCGTCGGCCGCCGTCTGCAGCACGCCGCTGCAGCCCGTCAGCTCCTCGATGGGGTGCGAGTGGGAGTCGTGCCCCAGCGACGTGTACAGGGTGACGCCGGAGCAGTCGACGTCACCGTCCGGGTCGTCGACGGCCACCTCGTACCGGACCTGGTCGCCCCAGGAGAAGAAACCGCCGTCGTCGGGGAGCGTGATGGAGACGGTCGGCGCGATGTTGCCGACCACCACGGTCACGTTGGCCACCCCGACCGCGCCCGCGGCGTCGGTCACGGTGAGCTGGGCCGTGTAGCTCCCGTTCTCCGTGTAGGTGTGCGCCGGGTTCGCCTCGTCCGACGTCGTCCCGTCGCCGAAGTCCCACTGCAGGGTGATCGGCTCGCCGCTCGGGTGCCGGCTGCCCTCGGACGAGAACTGCACGGCGAGCGGCGCGTGGCCGTCGGTGACGTCGGCGGACGCCTTGGCGATCGGCGACGGGTCGCCCTGGGTGTAGGCCACCCGGTAGATCCCGCTGGTGTCGTTGTTCCCGCCGAAGCCGCTGCCCCAGTCGATGGCGTAGAGCGCGCCGTCGGGCCCGAAGTCCATGTCCATCGGCCGGTCGAAGCCCTCAGCAGGGTCGAGGACCCCGGGCAGGACCCGGTTGATGTCGACCAGGTCGTCGCGCTGCTCGCCCGTGAGCTGCAGCGAGTACACCTTGCCCTGGTTCCACTCGCCGAGCAGCGCCTTGCCGTCCCAGTAGGCGGGCCACTTGACGTCGGAGTCGAGCTCCGGGTCGAAGTCGTAGACCGGTCCGCCCATGGGTGCGCCGCCGCCCCCGATCTCGGGGAAGTCCGGGTTGCCGCCGTAGCCGTACCAGACCTCCGCCTCCTGGGCGGGCGGCAGCTGGGTCAGGCCCGTGTTGTTCGGTGACTCGTTGACGACGCCGCCCGCGCAGTCGAACGTCTCGCCGGACTGGCTGGTGGCGAAGTCGTAGTCGACGTACGAGGTGTTGGCGCCCGTGCAGTACGGCCAGCCGTAGAAGCCGGGCTCGCTCACGACGTTCCACTCGACGGTGCCCTCGGGTCCCCGCGCCGGGTCGGCCGCACCGGCGTCCGGCCCGTAGTCACCGACCAGCACGTTGTCCGTCTCCGGGTCGATACCGATACGGAACGGGTTACGGAAGCCCATGGCGAAGATCTCGGGGCGCGTCTGCTCGGTCCCCTCCGCGAACATGTTGCCCTCGGGGATGGTGTACGAGCCGTCCGGCTCCGGGTGGATGCGCAGCACCTTGCCCCGCAGGTCGTTCGTGTTGGCCGACGTGCGCTGCGCGTCGAAGTTCTCCCGGCCCGGCCGCTCGTCGATCGGGGCGTACCCGCTCGACTCGAACGGGTCGGTGTTGTCACCGGTGACGAGCACGAGGTTGCCCTGCGAGTCGAACTGCATGTCGCCGCCCGCGTGACAGCACCTGTCGCGCTGCGTGGTGACCTTCAGGACCGCCACCTCGCTCGCGGGGTCGAACGTTCCCGTCTCCGCGTCGTACGTGAACCGCGAGACGCGGTTGTGCGGTCCGTCGGCACCGACGTCCTCTGGCGACCAGTAGAGGTAGACCCAGTTGTTCGCCGCGAAGTCCGGGTCGAGCACGATGCCCGTGAGGCCGTCCTCGTTGGCGAGCGTGACGTCGAGCGTCATCGCCGTGGTGGTCAGGTCGGTCTCGGGCGAGATCTGCTGCACCCGGCCGTCGCGCTCGACGTAGAAAACGGTTCCGTTCGACGCGACGTCAAGCATCATCGGGTTGGCCGTGTTCTCGTCCAGCGCCACCTTCTCGTAGCTCGCGTCCTGTGTCGCGGCGCAGTCCGAGTCGACGACGCCCGCAGCGGTCTGGATGCCACCGAGCAGGTGCTCGAGGAATCCCGGCTCCGCGTACGACGCGTCGGTGTGCCCGCCACCCGTGTACCAGGACCGGCCACCGTCGTACACCTGGCACCAGGCCGTCGGGTGGTCGGCGCCCATGGCGTCACCGCCCGCGTCGTAGCTGTCCTCGTCGAGGCTGGCCAGCACATGCACGTCACCGCGCGGGTTGGACCGGAAGTTGTACCACTCGTCGAACCGGTCCCAGCGGTCCGGCAGGTGCGCGGTCGACGCGTGCGCGTGGTCCTCGACGTCGATCGTCGCGTCCTGCTGTGCGGGGTGGCTGGCGAAGTACGCCCCCACCAGCTCCCCGTACCAGGGCCAGTCGTACTCGGTGTCGGAGGCCGCGTGGATACCCGCGTAGCCGCCACCCCCCTGGATGTACCGCTCGAACGCCGCCTGCTGGTCGGCGTCGAGCACGTCACCGGTGGTGGACAGGAAGACGACGACCTCGTAGTCGGCGAGGCCGTCGTCGGAGAAGACGCTCGCGTCCTCCGTGGCGGTGACCGTGAAGTCGTTCGCCGCACCGAGCTGGGTGATGGCCTCGATCCCCGTGGGGATCGAGCCGTGCCGGAACGCCGCCGTCTTCGAGAAGACGAGAGCGTCGAAGGGTTCGGCGGCCGTGGCCGCCGGCGCGGCCGCCACACCGGCCGCCGCGTCGTAGGACGCGGCGGCGGGCGGTGCGGCCGTCGCCACCGAGGCGGTCGAGCCGCCGAGAGCTGCTGCGGCCGTCGCGGCCACCATCAGTCGCCGAAGTCGGCGGGTTCCATGCACGTTTCTCACCTAGGGCTCCTCATCGAGTCGGATCAGTGCTCGTGCGGTACTCGTACAGCTCGGCGACGCCTCACGGCGGCCTCTTCGCTGACCTGAACCTCGCGGCTCAGGTCAAGGCGATCCACCCCCCTCCGCCGGCAGCGCTGCGCTCGACGGCGTCCAGCACGCGCTGGACCTCCAGTCCGTCACGGAACGACGGCGTCGGCTGCCGTCCCGCCGCCAGGTCACGCATCAGGTCGACGACCTGATGCGTGAACGCGTGCTCGTAGCCGAGACCGTGTCCGGCCGGCCACCACGCGCCACCGTAGGGGTGCTCCGGCTCCGTGACGACGATCCGGCGGAAGCCGGCGGTCGTCGCGTCGTCCGTCGCGTCGAAGAAGTGCAGGAGGTTCATGTCCTCGAAGTCGAACGCGAGCGAGCCCTTCGAGCCGTTGATCTCCAGCCGGATCGCGTTCTTGCGGCCCCAGGCGAACCGGGTCGCCTCGAAGGTCGCCAGGCCGCCGCCGGACAGCCGCCCGAAGAAGACCGCGGCGTCGTCCACCGTGACCTTGCCCGTGCGGGCGCCGTCGGCCACTCCCGACAGGCCCGAGGACGACGACGCCTCCGGCCGCTCGTGCACGAAGGTCTCGAGCAGCCCGCTCACCCCGGTGAGCGACTCACCGGTGATGAACTTCGCGAGGTCCACGATGTGGGCGCCGATGTCACCCAGCGCACCGGAGCCTGCCTTCTGCTTGTCCAGGCGCCACGACATCGGCGCATCGGGGTCGGCGATCCAGTCCTGCAGGTACTGGGCCCGCACGTGCCGGACCTCGCCGATCCGCCCCTGCTCGACCAGCTGGCGGGCCAGGGCGATGGCGGGCACGCGACGGTAGGTGAACCCCACCATCGCGCGCACGCCGCGCTCGGCCGCCGCGTCGGCGGCGGCGACCATCTTCTCCGCCTCGGCCACGCTGTTCGCCAGCGGCTTCTCGCACAGGACGTGCTTGCCCGCCTCCAGCGCCGCGACCGCGATCTCGGCGTGCGTGTCGCCCGGCGTGCACACGTCGATCAGCCCGATGTCGTCCCGCGTCAGCAGCTCCCGCCAGCCGACGACCGCCTCGTCCCAGCCGAGCCGGTCGGCCGCCGCACGGACCCCGGCCTCGTCCCGGCCCGCCACCGCGCGCATGCGCGGCGCCAGGGCCAGGTCGAAGAACCGGGGCGCCGTGCGCCAGGCCTGCGAGTGTGCTGCCCCCATGAACGCGTAGCCGACCATGCCGACCCCGAGCTCGTTCTCACCGCTGCTCATACCGCGCCTCCCCCCACTCTCGATTCACCGCCGTGTTGCACGCCCGAGCGGGCGTCGTCCGATGCGTCACGCGTCAGGACTCGAAGCCGATGGGGAGGTACTCCTCGACGTTGTCCGCCGTCACGACGGGTGCGTGGAGCTGGATGGTGCGCGGCACGCCGATCGATGCCAGGTCCCCGATCGTCTTGTCCTGGGCGATCAGCCGGGCGAGCTTGACGCCGTCGGCCGCCTGTGTGGACGGGTAGACGACCGTCGCCTGGACCACGCTGTCGCCGGCCTGGATCTTCTCCATCATGTTGGTCGACCCGGCGCCGCCCACGAGGAAGAACTCGTCGCGGTCGGCGTTCTCGATGGCCGCGAGCACGCCGACGCCCTGGTCGTCGTCGTGGTTCCAGATGGCGTCGATCTCGGGCTCCGCGGACAGCAGGTTCGCGGTGGCCTCCTCGCCCCCGGCGACCGTGAAGTCGGCGGCGACGCGGGCGTCGACGTCGAGCCCGCAGTCCTCGAGCGCGTCCTTGAAGCCGTTGCTGCGGTCAGTGGTCAGCGGCAGGGCGTCGATACCGGCGATCTCAGCGACGACCGCGTCCTTGTTGTCGCCGATCTGCTCGCAGATGTAGGTGCCCGCGCTCACGCCCATGCCGTAGTTGTCGCCCAGCACCGTGGTGCGGGCGGCGAACGGGCTGGTGAACTCGCGGTCCACGTTGACGACCGGGATGCCGGCCTCCATCGCCTCGAGCGCGACCTCGGTGAGCGCGGCGCCGTCGAAGGGCAGCAGCACGATCGCGTCGACGCCCTGGTCGATGAAGCCCTCGATCTGGCTGATCTGCACGCTCACGTCGTTGGTGCCCTCGGCGACCTGCAGCTCGACGTCCTCGTACTTCTCGGCCTCGGCCTCGGCCGCCGAGGTGATGGCGCCCATCCAGCCGTGGTCGGCGGCCGGGGCGGAGAAGCCGATGACGACCTTCTCGCCCGGCTCGTCGTTGTCCGTCGTGGTGACGGGGCCGGTGGCCGCCGTCTCCTCGTCACGCGGCTCGTTGCTGACGCAGCCGGTGACGACGAGCGCCGCGCAAGCCGCTGCGATGAAGGCGCCGGAAACCCTGCGCGTACGCACTGCTGTAGAAGAAGTCATCGTGATCTCCCTTGATCCGGGGTAGTACCTGGGGGTTGGTCAGAACATGTACTGGGTAGGACGTGGGCCGCGCGGACGCGGCTCAGGTGCTCGTGGCCTTCTCGCGTGCGGCGAACCACTGCTGCAGCAGCACGGCGCCCACGATGATCGCGCCCTTGGCGATCGCCTGGACCGAGCTGTCGATGTTGTTGAGGATGAACACGTTGGTGAGCGTCGAGAAGATCAGGACGCCGAGCACGGTGCCGGTGATGGTGCCGCGGCCGCCGGCCAGCAGCGTGCCGCCGACGACGACTGCCGCGATGACATCCAGCTCGAGCAGCGTTCCGGTCGTCGAGGAGCCGGCCGTGGTCCGGGCCAGCATCATCACGGCGCCGATACCCGCCGTCAGGCCCGTGAGCCCGTACAGGTAGAGGGTGTGCCGCTTGATCTTGATGCCCGCGAGGCGCGAGGCCTCGGGGTTGCCGCCGACCGCGACGGTGCGCCGGCCGAAGGTGGTCCGGTTCAGCAGGAACCACCCGGCGACCGCGACCAGGACGAAGATCCACACGATCATCGGCACGCCGAGCACGTCGGCGCGGAATGTGTCGAGGAACGGGTCCACCTCGACGAGCTGCGTCTGCCGGCCGGCGATGATCTCGGCGAGGCCCTTGGCCGCGGCCAGCATGGCGAGGGTGGCCATGAAGGCCGGCACCTTGCCGTACGCGACGAGGGCTCCGTTCACCAGGCCCGCGGCCAGGCCGACGGCCAGCGCGGTGACCACCATGACCCACCAGCCGTAGTCCTCCGCCATGTACTGGGTGGAGAGTGTGGACGCCCAGACGGTCGCGAGGCCGAGCACCGAGCCGACCGACAGGTCGATGCCGCCGGCGGTGATGACGAACGTCATGCCGATGCTCACCACGCCGGTCGTGGCCGCGAGGGCCAGCAGCGTGGTGATGTTGCCGACCGAGGCGAACCGGCCCCCCGTGGTGGCGATCCCCACCACGCACAGCAGGATGAGGGCGAGCACGAGGCCGCCCATTCGCAGTGCCGGCCCTGACAGGGCCGATCGTCCTCTCACGGGACACTTCCTTCCATGACCATATCGAGCACGGCGTGCTCGTCGATGTCGTCGGCGGGGCTGTCGTGGACCGCCCGGCCGTCGGAGATGACCAGGACCCGGTCTGCCAGGCCCAGCACTTCGGGGATCTCGCTGGACACGACGACGACGGCGGCGCCGTCGTCGGCCAGGCGGCGGATCAGGTTGTAGATCTCGGCGCGCGCGCCCACGTCGACGCCCCGGGTGGGCTCGTCGAGCAGCAGCACGCGGCAGCCGTGCACCAGCCAGCGGGCGAGCAGCGCCTTCTGCTGGTTGCCGCCGGACAGGGTGCGCGCGTCGCGGTCCACGGAGGCCGGCCGCAGCTCGAGGGCCTCGACCTGCTCCTGCGCCGCGGCACGCTCGGCCTTCTCGTCGAGCCAGCCGCCGTGGGCGAGGCGTCCGAACGAGGACAGGGTGATGTTCCGGTACACGGGCTCGTCCAGGAGCAGGCCCTGGCTCTTGCGCTCCTCTGGGCACAGGCCCATGCCCGCGGCGACCGCCGCGTCGACCCCGCCGCGCAGGCGCTTGCCGCCCAGCCGTACGGTGCCCGACGTCGCCCGCCGGGCCCCGTAGATGGTCTCGAGGATCTCGGACCGGCCGGACCCGACCAACCCCGCCAGGCCGACGATCTCGCCGGCCCGGACCGTGAGGGAGACGTCCTTGAAGACGTCGCCGAGCCCGAGGTCGGTGACCTCGAGGACCGGCGCGGCATCCTCCGGCACGCCGGGGCGCGCGGGGAACGAGTACTCGACGGCGCGCCCGGTCATCAGCGTGATCAGGTCGTCCGTCGGCGTGTCCGCGACGGTAAGGCTCGTCGCGACCGTGCGGCCGTCCTTGATCACGGTGATGCGGTCACCGAGCTGCCGGATCTCCTCCAGCCGGTGCGAGATGTAGACGACGGCGACGCCGTCGGCCGTCAGCTCGCGCACGATGCGGTGGAGGTTCTCGACCTCCTCGGAGTCCAGCACGGCGGACGGCTCGTCCATGACCACGACGCGCGCGTCCCGCGACAGCGCGCGGGCCAGCGAGACGATCTGCTTGCCCGCCGCCGGCAGGCTGCCCACCTCGCGGTGGGGCGAGATGTCCGGGTGTCCGAGCCGCTCCAGGAGCGCCCGGGTGTTCCGCGCCGCGTCCGACCGGCGCGTCACGCCGCCCCGTGCGAGCTCGTGCCCGAGGTAGATGTTCTCGGCGACGGTCAGCCCGTCGACCACATCCAGCTCCTGGTAGATCGTCGCGATGCCCAGCTTGAGCGCCGCGACCGGGTCCGGGATCGTCACCGGCTCCTCGTCGAGCAGCACCTCGCCAGCCGTGGGCTGGTGCGCACCCGCCAGGATCTTGATGAGGGTGGACTTGCCAGCCCCGTTCTGGCCCAGCAGGCAGTGCACCTCGCCAGGGCGGACCTCGAGGTCCACCCCGTCGAGCGCCCGCGCGCCGGGGAACTCCTTGACAATGCCCCGCATACGAAGCAGGGGCTGCTTCACTTGTTGCTTTGCCCCATGGGGGTCCACGTCGACCATGTAACGAACGTAGAGGGACTTTTGGCGACGGTCAAGCAAAAGTCGCAACTTCGTTGGCCATGATTGACTAGAGACATGGTGGAAGTGGCACGGGAACTGATGCAGCAGGCGCCCAAGGTCTCCGGAGCAGGGGACATGTTCCAGCTCTTGCGCGACGGCAGACCGCGCACGCGAGCCGATCTTGCGGCGGTGACGGGGCAGGCCAGGTCGACGGTCGCGGCGCGGATCGACCTGCTCATGGCAGCCGGACTGATCGCACCGGCGGGTGAGGCCTCGTCGACCGGTGGCCGCCCGCCCGCGACGTTCGCCTTCGCGCCGTCCGCCCGGGTCGTGCTCGGGGTGGACCTCGGCGCGACGCACGCGCGGCTCGCGCTCACCGATCTCGCCTCCACCGTGCTCGCACAGCGCGACCTGCCGCTGCTGATCACCGACGGACCGGAGCCCGTGCTCGACCAGGTCGCACTGACCGGCTTCGAGCTCCTGGCCGAGGCAGGCCGGTCCCCCGGCGAGCTCGCGGGCGTCGGCGTCGGCCTGCCCGGGCCGGTGGAGCACGCGACCGGAAAGCCGAACAACCCGCCGATCATGCCGGGCTGGGACGACGCCGACGTGCCGGCCATCCTCGGCGCGCGGTTCAACGCGCCCGTGCTCGTCGACAACGACGTCAACATCATGGCGCTCGGCGAGCACCGCGCCGCCTGGCCCGACGTCGCGGACCTGCTGTTCGTCAAGGTCGCCACGGGCATCGGCGCGGGGATCATCGCCGACGGGGCGCTCCGGCGCGGGGCGCAGGGCTCCGCAGGCGACATCGGGCACGTCGCGGTGCCCGGGGTCACGGACATCGTGTGCCGGTGCGGGAACATCGGCTGCCTCGAGGCGATCGCCAGCGGGCTGGCCGTCGCGAACGCGCTGCAGGGCACGACCACGCCCGCCGACGTCGTCGCACTGGTGCGCGCCGGCGACGTCGTCGCGAGCCAGGCGGTGCGTCAGGCCGGCCGGGACATCGGCGCCGTGCTCGCCACGAGCGTCAGCCTGCTCAACCCGTCGATGATCGTGATCGGCGGCATCCTCGCGGACGCCGGCGAGCACATCGTCGCCGGCATCCGTGAGGTGGTCTACCAGCGGTCCCTCCCCCTGGCGACGCAGCACCTGCGCATCGTCACGGCCCGGACCGGCGCCCGCGCCGGCGTCCTGGGCGCGAGCGCCATGGCCGTGGACCAGGCGCTGTCCTCCGAGGCTGTCGACCGCCTCGTCGCGTAGGACGGCGCCGGACGGCTTGCGGCCCTGACTCGGCGTACCAGGTACGCCGGGTCAGGGCCGCAGGCCGTTCAGGACCGCTCGGGCCGCGTCAGCTGAGCTCCTTCACCCGGACGTCGCGGTAGAAGATGGTCTCCCCACCGCCGTGGTTCTGGAGACCCACGTACCCCTGGGCGAGGTCGCGCGCGGGGTCGGTGCTCGTGAAGTCGTTCACCAGCACCCCGTTGAGCAGGACCTTGATGTTCTGGCCCTCCACCTTGATCTCGTAGGAGTTCCACGAGCCGACCGGGTTCAGCGCCTGCTCGACGGCAGCCGCGTCCGCACCCTGGAAGGTGTAGATCGACCCCGTGGTGCGGTCGGGCTCGTCGCTCGCGTCGACCTGGATCTCGTAGCCCTCGTTCACGGCGACCCACGGGTCGTTCCCGGGGTCCGGGAACCCGACGAAGATGCCGCCGTTGTCGTCCTTGATGAGCTTCCAGTCCAGCTTGAGGCTGTACTCGCCCAGCTCCTGGCCGGTGTGCCAGAGCAGGCCCATGCCACCGGTGCTGCGGATCGAGCAGTCGCTCTGACGGCCGAACGAGCCGGCTCCGGCGAGACGCCACTCGTCGAGGGACGCCAGGGTGCCGTCGAACAGGGCCTCGTAGCCCTCCTCGTAGTCCTTCGACCCGCAGATGTCCGGGTTCCCACCGACCTTGAGCACGTCGAGGTTGACGTTGCCGTCATCGTCCTCGTCGTAGCGGAGGGTGATGGTGTTGACGCCCTGCTGCAGCCGCATCGGCCGCGTCACGGTGGCCCACGTCTTCCAGTCACCGGTGGACTCCAGCGCCCACGGCTCGACCTCCTGGCCGTTGACCAGCACTGAGACCTGCTTGGTGCCTTCGAACGGGTTGGGGCCGTTGGCGTAGCGCAGGCGCACCGGATGCGTACCCGCCCGGTCCACGTCCACCGTGAACCTCGCGGAAGCGCCCACTTGGCCGAAGCCGGCGACGAACCCGGAGCCCGAGTACCCGGAGTGCTCGGTCGCCACGTCCGCGGAGCCGCGCAGCGTCGCCAGCTCCGCCTCGTGGTAACCGCGCTCGGCCGGCGACGTGTAGCCGGGGATGGCGTTGAGCGTGTACCAGGCCTCGGTGTTCCACAGCTCCCGGCCCTCGGCGTCCGCGAACGGGCGCGGGCTGCGCAGGTGCACCACGCGTCCCGGCTCGAGGCCGTCCACCGTGAGCGTCACGCTCTTGCGGTCCGCGGACACCTCGGCGCCGGAGACGAACAGCGGACGCTCGTCGACCTTGGGGCCGCCGTAGGTGTGCCGGGGCACGTAGCGCCAGTGGTCCATCCGGAACGCCGCGTTGGGGTCCTCGGCGATCTTGGCGACCGTCTCGTCCGACAGCGGCTGCGTGTACTCGACCTCGAAGCCGGTCTCGGTGGCCCGCATCTCGGTCATGTCAAAGGCGTCCTCGCCGTTGGGCGTCAGCTTCTGCAGGCCGTAGCGGAGCTTGCCCGGCTCGCTCCAGTTGCCGCCCTCACCGATGCCGCCCACGTACAGGGCGCCGTCGGGCCCGACGACGGTGCGGTTGACGCCGGCCTCCAGGCCGGCCGAGTGGCGGAACACCGCACCCTGGTACTCGCCGTCGACCTCTTCGAGGAAGCCGCGCTGGAGGCCACCGTAGGTGACGTCACCGAACACGAGCTGACCCGCGTAGGGGCCCTCCTCGAGCTGCACCGGGGCGCTCGGCGAGTTGCCGATCTCGTTCTGCGGCACCCACAGCGCCGGAGCCGAGACGGGCTGGTCGTCGAACGGGCCCGCCGGGTTGGTGAAGTGGTTGAAGAACTTGTCCTGCTCGACGTGCACGAGCTTCGAGGCGGGCAGCCAGGCGCCCTGGTTGTCCATCACGAACAGCTCGCCGTCGGGGCCCTTGACCATGCCGTTGGGCGTGCGCAGACCGCCGGCCACGTAGTCGACCTCGCCGGTCTCCCGGTCGATCTTGATCGACGTGCCGCGGTTCTCCGCCGGCTGCGGGTCCGTGGTGGCGCCGCCGTTGTTGATGGCGACCGAGAGGTTGACGTAGAAGTAGTCCTCGTCGTGCAGCAGGCCGAAGGCGAACTCGTGGAAGTTGCCGCCGAAGGGCCACTCGGCCACCGTGCGGTGCTCGTCGTAGAAGCCGTCGCCGTCGGGGTCGGTGAGCTCGGTCAGGCCGTCCCGCTCGGAGACGAAGATCGACTCCTCGATGACGGCGATGCCCATCGGGTTGAACAGGTCGGTGGCGACCTTCTCGTAGGTCACCTCCTCCTTCGAGGTCTCGCCGGTCACGTTGTCGAGCAGGAACACCTCGCCCGGCTCCGGGTCCTCGACCCAGCCGCCGGGGCTCACGGAGCCGGAGGTGACGACGGCGAGGCGCTCGTCCTCGGTCCAGTCGAGGCCGGAGACCATGGGCTCGAAGCCGTCCGGGCGCAGGTCGGTGAGCGTGTAGCCGGGGTACACGGAGTCGAGGCGCATGCCGTCGCCCGCCGAGTCGTCCTGGCCCTCGCAGTACTTGGTACCGGGAGCGGTCACGCGCACGACGCCGGCCTCGGTGCTCAGGACGCTCTCGGGGACGACGACGAAGTCCGTCGTGCCCGGCGGGCGCCACTCGAGCCGCAGGATGTTGTCGTTGGTGTTGTCGAAGTACTCCACACGCAGGTCGTGGTAGCCCGCGTCGAGGGCGATGGTGCCCTCCTTCGAGGACTCGCCGTGCAGGCCGTCGTGGTCCACGACGACCGTGTCGTCGATCGACAGCCGCGAGCCGTCGTCGCTCGTGAGCCGGAACTCGTAGTTGCCGGCGGACGGCACCGACAGGTTGGCGAGTGCGTGCGCGATGAAGCGCTCGCCCATGCCGAAGTCGGCTTCCTCGGTGTAGTCGATGGTCGGCTTCAGCTGATCGACGTTCGGTGTCTGGCCCGAGCGCAGCGTGCAGAGCTCGCTGAGGTCACGGGCCAGGTCGTACGTCCGGAGCGTGACGCCCGGCTCCTGTGGCGGCAGATCGTCCGTCGCTGCCGTCGCCGCGGGGACGGCACCCGTCAGCAACACTGCGGCGACAGCCGCTGCCGTGGCGGCTGCGGCTAACTGTCTCGTGCGAGTCTTGGTTCCACGTTGACGCATGAACTCTCCTCGGTCGGCGTTGACCCTGCGGCTAGCAACCTATGAGAGACTTCTGTCGATAGTCAACCAGAAGTTGTCAGGCAATCACCGTTAATGGGTGAACTTTGCCAGCACCGCGCCTCCGGAGACCGGTTCAGCCGGCCCGGAGGCGTTCTCGCCTCCAGGCCGGCCGAGTCGGTGCCGAGCGGTCAGCTCATCGTCCGGTGTCGGCGACGACCAGCTCCACGGTGGTCCAGTCCCGCGTCCCTTCGCTGTCCGTGGCGATCAGCCGGGCCGTGTACCGGCCGGGGGCGGAGTACTCGTGCGTGACCTCCTGGCCTTCGGCCGTCGTGCCGTCACCGAGGTCCCAGAGGTAGGACGCGATCTCCCGGCCCTCCGGCGCGACGGCAGAGCCTGACAGCTCGGTCGAGAGACGGTCCGGGCCGCCGGTGCGGCTGGCCTCCGCCTGGACCACCGGGGCGTTGGCATCGGCGATGCCCCGGCCGTGGAAGACGAGCCAGTCGAGTGCCAGGGCGCCGTCAGTTGTCGGCGCCGGGCTGCCCGGCTGTCCGCTGTCAGTGGCCACGAGATAGAGCGTGGTGGTCCCGCTCTCCCCCTCGAGGTCGAGGCTGGGTGAGACGACCTGTCCGGCGGCGACCGAGGCGCCCACCCTGACCTGACCGAGCTTCGGCCCGGTCGGGCTGCCCACGCGCACCTCGACGGTGGCATCGGCGGCGCCGGGCACCGCGCCGATGGTGAGCCCGGTGATGCCGATCAGGTCGACCGGCTCGAACGCGATCCAGTCGCCGTCGTCCATATCGCTGACCAGGCGGCCGCCTCGTGCCGCGGAGTCGTCGGCGACGGTCACGCCGGAGGCCTCGCTGAAGAACTCGGCCTCCTTGTCCTTGACCTGCAGCCGGATGCGGTCCTGGCCGGCCAGCTCGGGGACGTCCGCAGCGCCCAGGTCCTGGTAGCCCGCACCGAGCACCCCGTAGACGTTCTGCCCGACACCGTGGTCGGCGGGGTCGAGGAAGACCGACCCGGAGCAGCCCGTGTAGTTGTCCAGCGGGTGCGCGTGCGTGTCGTGCCCCAGCTGGGTGTTGACGGTCACGCGGGCGCAGTCGATGGTTCCGGCGTCGGTGGATCCGTCCTCGGCGTCGACGACGTCGACCGAGTAGGGGACGGTGTCCCCGAGCTCGGCGAAACCGCCCTCGGCCGGCGTGCCGAAGGAGACCTCCGGACGGGTGTTGCCCGCCGTGATCCTCTGGACCGCGACACCGGTGAGGCCGTCGCTGTCGGTGACGGTCAGTCGCGCGGTGAACTGTCCGCGCTCCTCGTAGGTGTGCACGGGGCTGACCTCGGTCGAGTCCACGACGCCGTCGTTCTCGAAGTCCCAGGCGTACGTGATGTCGAGCCCGTCCGGGCTGTTGCTGGCCGCGCCGTCGAAGCTGACGGTGAGCGGTGCGGAGCCGGACTCGACGTCGGGCGTGAACTGCGAGACCGGGCGCCGGCCGTCGGCGACGTAGTCGACGCGGTAGATGCCCGCGTCGGTGTTGGTGCTGCCTCGCCCGGCGCCTCGCCCGCTGCCGAAGTCCATGATGTACAGCGAACCGTCGGGTCCGAACTCCGCCTCGAACGGCGAGACGAAGGTCTCCTCGGGGAGGAACGGGTCGATCGAGAGCAGGTCACCGGTGGCCTCGTCGATCGACAGCACCTTGTAGAAGTTGCGCGCGTACTCGGAGACGAACCAGTGGCCGTCGTAGGACTCGGGGAACTTCGTCTTGACGGGGTTCTCGGCGTCGTACCGGTAGACCGGGCCGGCCATCGGGGCGGCGCCGCCCGACGCGAGCTCCGGGAACTGGGCCGACTCGCCGTAGCCGTACCAGACGAGGGGCTGCTGGCTGGGCGGCAGCTCGCGCAGGCCAGTGTTGTTCGGGGACTCGTTGACCGGGTTGGCGCAGTCGAACGCCTCGCCGGACTCGCCCGTGGCGAAGTCGTAGTCGATGTACGCCTGGTTGTTCGCGTGGCAGTACGGCCAGCCGTGGTTGCCCGCCTCGGTCATGCGGATGAGCTCGACCATGCCCTCCGGTCCGCGCAGCGGGTCCGCCACCCGGGCGTCCGGGCCGTAGTCCCCGACCAGGACCGCGCTCGTCTCCGGGTCGACGGTGATGCGGAACGGGTTGCGGAAGCCCATCCCGTAGATCTCCGGGCGCGTGCCCGCCGTGCCCGGCGTGAACAGGTTGCCCTCGGGAATCGTGTACGTCCCGTCGTCCTCCGGGTGGATCCGCAGTACCTTGCCGCGCAGATCGTTGGTGTTGGCCGAGGTGCCCTGTGCGTCCCAGGCGCGGCGGCCGTCGCGTTCGTCGATCGGCGTGTAGCCGTCCTGGTCGAACGGGTCGGCGTTGTCACCGGTGGCCACGTGCAGGTTGCCGTCCGGACCCATCGCCAGGGAGCCGCCCATGTGCGAGTTCGCGCGGCCCTCGCCCCGCCAGATCCGGTAGTCGAGCAGGCGTGCCTCCGACGCCGGGTCGATCGTGTTGTCCGGCCCCATGGTGAACCGGGAGAGGTTCATCCTGGCGACGTCCGGGTCGCTCCACAGCAGGTACAGCCAGCCGTTCTCGGCGAAGTCGTTGTCCAGCGTCAGCCCCAGCAGACCGTCCGACTGGGTCAGGAGGTCGAGGGAGTAGTCGAGGTCCAGGGCGGTGGTCTGGCGCAGCGTGTCCTGCTCGAGGACCTTCACCGCGCCGGTCCGCTCGATGTAGACGACCCGGCCGTCGTCGGCGACGTCCAGCTCGAACGGGTCGCTCAGGCCTTCCGTCACCAGCGGGATCTTCTCGAAGCTGGACGAGTCGGCGTGGTCACCCGCACCCGGGTGGGCTGCGGAGACCGAGGCGGTTGCCAGGGACCCGACGGCGACGGCCATCCCGATCACGGCCGCCACGGTTCTGTGGCGTGATGCAGACATCATGAACACTCCTTTGTGTAGTGAAATGTCTTGCTGTTCTGGGGATCAGGTCAGATCGCCCGGCCGCACCGCCTCTCCGGTCGACGCGGCCGCGTAGATCGCGCACAGGAGCCGGACCGTCTGGACGGCGTCGTCGACGTCCACCGGAACGGGCGACGAGCCCTCCAGTGCGGAGAGGATCCGGTCCCACTGGGCACGGTGGCCCCTGTGCCCGATGGCGAGCGGGTCCACGGCCCCTGTCGTGGCCGTGCCCGACGACGGCGCGGGGACCCCCGGCACCTCCCAGCGGCGCACCTCCCCCTGGCCGAGCTCCACGCTGCCGAGCGCACCGTGCACGGAGAGGGTCGCCGGGTGGCCGGGAGGCGTCGCTGTCGTGGTGGTGATGACGCCGAGCGCCCCCGACGCGAAGCGCAGGGTGGCGACCGTGGTGTCCTCGGCCTCCATCGCGTGCGCCAGGGTCCCGTACTGCGCGGTCACGGACTCGACCGGACCACAGAACCAGCGGAGCAGGTCGACGTTGTGGACGCCCTGGTTCACGAGTGATCCCCCACCCTGCTCGACGGTGGTTCGCCAGCTCGCGGCGGCGTAGTAGTCGTCGTCGCGGAACCAGTGGACGTGCGTCGTCGCCAGCCGGATCTCTCCGAGGGCGCCTGCGTCGAGGGCACTCCTGAGCCGCTCGTGCTCCGGCTCGAACCGCCGCTGGGAGATGGTCGAGACCATGAGCCCGCGCTCCCGGGCGACACGGGAGATGGTCACGGCGTCCTCGACGCTCAGCGCCAGCGGCTTCTCGACGACGGCGTGCCGCCCCGCCTCCAGCGCCGCCAGCACCAGCTGCGCGTGCGTGCCGCTGGGTGAGCACACCGCCACGACGTCGACGTCCGGGTGGTTCAGCACGCCCTCCGGTGCGAGGTGGGCCGCCTCCCAGCCCGCGAGCGCCTCGGGTGTGGCGGCGCGGGAGCTGCTGTACGCGACGAGCGCGGCACGGTCGCCCAGGTCGCGGAGCGCACGCGCGTGCATGGTGCCGATGTTGCCCATGCCGACGATGCCGACACCGAGGCTGCTCGTGCTCATGGATCCTCCTGGAGGGGGCTTCGAGTGCGCGGGGTGACGTGACGCGCCGGGGTGGTCCGTGGGGCTACTCGGGGGTGTGCGAGGCTCCGAGCAGGCTCCGGATCCGTTCTGCCGCGCGGGTGAAGCGGGGATCCCGCAGGGTGCTGGCGTAGTCGCGCTCGTCCGGCAGGCCGGGTTCCAGGGTCTCCACGATCCGGCCGGGTCGTGCGCTCATGACCACGATCCGGCTGCCCAGGTACACCGCCTCGGGAACCGAGTGCGTCACCAGGACGACCGTCGTCCCGGTCTCTCGCCAGATCCGGTTCATCTCGATGTTCATCTGCTCACGGGTCAGCGCGTCCAACGCTCCGAACGGTTCGTCCATGAGCAGCACCCGTGGCTCGTGCAGGAGTGCCCTGCACAGCGCCACCCGTTGCTGCATGCCGCCGGACAGCTCGTGCGGGAGCGCCTTCTCGAACCCGGTCAGTCCGGTGAGCTCGATGAGGTGGTCCGCACGCTGCTGCGCCAGCCGCCGGTCCATGCCGCGCATCTCGGCCTGGAGCAGGATGTTCTTGCGCACTCCGCGCCACTCGAGCAGGGCCGACCGCTGGAACGCGAAGCCGATGTCCCGCTGCGGCCGGGTGACCGCCGCACCGTAGAGGTGCACCTTCCCCTCGAAGCCAGCGGTGAGGCCCGCCACGAGCTTCAGCAGCGTCGACTTCCCGCAGCCGGAGGGCCCCGCGACGGTGACGAACTCGCCGGCGCGGACCGCCAAGGAGACGTCGTCGAGGGCGACGGTCTCCGACCGCTTCGACCGGAACCGCATCGTGAGGTGCTCGACCTCGATGATCGGGTCCGTCGTCACGGGCGACGTCGATCCGTCCAGGGCGGTGGCTGCCATCACTGGTCCTCCCCGAAGGTGCCGTCCCAGTACTCCGCGGGCGTGACCGCGCCGTCGAAGTCCGTGTTCTCGGAGAGGAACGTCAGGGTGTCGGTCCACTGCTCCTCGGTGTTGGTGCCCGGCACCGGCGCCTCCTCGAGGTTCAGCAGCTCGATCGTGGCAGCGAGCTGAGCGGACAGGACGCTCTCCTCCGGGGCCTGCTCTGCGCTCGCCGCCATCGCCTTGACCGCGGCCTCCTGGTTGTCGGCCGCCTCGAGGAACGAACGCGACGTAGCGCGCACCATGGCCGCGACGAGCTCCGGGTCCTCCTGGATCATGGCCTCGTTCGCCACCAGGCCGGTGCCGAGCAGGTTCATCCCGAAGTCGGCGAACGGCAGGGCGTCGACCTCCTCGCCGGACTGGTTCTCGATGGTCGGAGCCTGGTCGTGGTGGAAGCCCTGGATGGCGTCGACCTTGCCCTCGATCAGTGCGGCGATCTTGCCGGCCGCGTCGACGTTGACCACGTTCACCTCGGCCGGGTCGACGCCGTTGAGCTCCAGCCAGGCCGGGAACGTGCCGTACATGGCGTCACCCGGTGTGCCGCCGACCGTCTTCCCGACGAGGTCCGCGGGCTCCGTGATGCCCTGGTCGGCGAAGAACTCGACCGAGCTGGGCCCGGTCTGGAGAAAGACCCCCACACTCCGCACCGGCATCCCTGCGCTGATCCCGTTCGCGAGCGGCGGCGTGTCCGACCAGCCGAAGTCGGTGTTGCGCTGCGCGACCTGCTGGACGGTGTTTCCGGACCCGTTGCCCGGCTGGATCGTCAGGTCGATCCCCTCCTCCTCGAAGAAGCCCCGCTCCACGCCGTAGTAGAGGGGGGCATGCTCGCCGTAGGGGACCCAGTTCAGGGTGACGGTCACCGCGGCGTCCCCCTCCGCGGAGCTGTCGGGCGCCCCGCCGGCCGAGCACCCCGCCACGGCCAGGCTGACCACTGCCAATGAAGCTCCGAGCTTTGCAGCACGCATGTGAACGGCCTTTCTTTCGTGCCGCCGCGACGGGCGGCCGTTGGCTACAGGCATGTGACACGAGAGAACAGCTGAGGTTCGAGCAGATGAGGCTCAGGACGCCGCGAGCACGACGTTGCCCCGACGTGAGGCGTGCCAGGGGATGAGGAGGTGCTCCGCCAGCTCGACGAGCACGAAGAGGACGACGCCGATGAGCGACATGAGGATGAGGTCCGCGAACAGCAGCGGCGCGTCCAGGTTGCCGCTCGCCAGGAGCAGCACGAACCCGAGGCCGCGATCGGCGCCGACGAACTCGCCGACGACCGCACCCACCACGGCGAGGGTCACGGCGACCTTGAGGCCCGACATGAGCTGCGGGAGCGCCCCGGGGAACCGGATCTTCCGGAACGTCCGCCAGCGCGAGGCGCCCATCGTCGCTGACATCTCCAGCAGCTCCGGGTCGACCGACCGCAGGCCCGCTACCGCCGAGACGACGACGGGGAAGAACGCGATGAGTACGGCGAGGATGATCTTCGGCGTCAGCCCGAACCCGAACCAGACCACGAGGATCGGCGCGATCGCGATCTTGGGGATGACCTGCGCGAAGAGGATCAGCGGGTACAACGACTTCTCGGCAGTCTTCGAGTAGACGAGGAGCACCGCCGTCGCTACGCCGATCACCGCGGCGATCACGAAGCCGAGGAGGGTCTCGACGGTGGTCACCCAGGTGTGCTCGAGCAGCATGGCCCGCTCGGTGACCATGGTCTCCCAGACCGATCCGGGAGACGGGATGAGGTAGGCGGGGACGAGCTCGCGCCACGCGACGAACCACCAGCCGGCGAACAAGAGGCCGAGGACGACGAGCGGCCGCCAGGACGCATCGGCCAGGCGGACGGCCTGAACCCAGGCCGAGGTCCGCGGGCGCCCGGGGACCGCCGTGCCCTTGGCCCCGGCCGTCGCGGCGGGCGGGGCGGCCGACGAGTCGGCCCGCAGGTCCTCAGTGGTGGTCATCGGGCTCTCCTCCGTGCTGGTCGTTCGGGGGGTCGTCGAGGCGGGCGGTGGGTCGGCGGCGGTCATGTATACGGCACTCCCTCGGCTCGCAGCATGGTGGTGAAGGCTTCCCAGGCGTCCGTGAACAGCTCAGGCCCGGAGAAGCCGCCGAGGCTGTGGGCCTCGCTGAGGTGGGGCTCCAGCGAGAAGAACCCGTCGAACCCGTCGGCCCGGAGCGCCCGGACCGTGTCGCGCACCTCGCCGTCGCCCAGCCCCGGGAGCACGATCTCCCCCGTGCTGCGCTTCGTGTCCTTGATCTGCACGTACTCGATGTGCGAACGGAGAAGCTGGTAGGCGTCGGTGTACGGACGCACGCCGACCTGGACGAAGTTGGCCGGGTCCCAGGCCAGGGTCAGGTGGGGTGAGCCGACGGACTCCACGACGTCGAGGCACCGTTTCGGGGTGTCCCCGTAGACGCCCTGCTCGTTCTCGTGGAGCAGCACGACACCGGCCCCCGTCGCCAGCCTGGTCAGCGCGGACAGGCGCCGCAGCACCTCGTCCCTGCACGAGTCCGGGTCGGTACCCGGCCGTACGTAGAACGAGAAGATCCTGACGTAGGGGGCCCGGAAGTACTCGGCCATGTACGCGGCCTGGTGCATCCGTCCGAGGTGCGCGTCGAAGTCCTCGTCCACGAAGATCTTCCCGATCGGTGACCCGATGCTCGAGACCTCGAGCCCGTACTGCCGCAGCAGGCTCTTGACGCGCTGGCGCTGCGCGTCGTCCAGATCGAGGACGTTGGTGTCCCACGCGCTGCGCAGCTCGATGAACTTCAGGTCGAGTGCCGCCGCGACCCTGCACTGGGTCTCGAAGTCGGGCGATATCTCGTCAGCGAATCCTGAGAGCGTCCACACCTTGGTTCTCCTCTTTGGCGCACGTCGACACTGACAACCGGCCCGTCCGGGCCGGCCGGCCTTCCCCCTGTGCCTGCCCTGCTGCCGGTCCGCGCGAGCGGACCGGCAGCGCGGGTCAGTAGCGCAGCTCGGCGAGGTTGCCGATGCTGGTGCACGCCGACGTGACGCCGTCCGGGCTCGGCCGGTCGTGCTCCGTGAAGCCGTACCGGACCCCGGCGAGCGAGGCACTCGCGAAGATCTCGGCGAAGTCGATGGTGCCCTCGCCCACGTCGGCGAAGGACCCGTCAGCTGCGATGTCCTTGAGGTGCAGCAGCTCGAACCGGCCGGGGTAGGTGTTGAACAGCTCGATGGCGTCGACCCCCGCGCTGGCCGCCCAGTACACGTCGAGCTCCATGGTGACGAGCTCGGGATCGGTCTCCCGGACCAGGACGTCGTAGCCGCTGACGCCGTTCTCGACGGTCTCGAACTCGTACCCGTGGTTGTGGTACGCGACCGTGATCCCGTTCTCCTTGAGCGTCGCGCCCACCTCGTTCAGGACCGCGGCGGTCCGGGAGTAGTCCGCGAGGGTCCAGCTGCTGGAACCGGAGATGCGCACGTACTCGGCGCCGATCGCACGCGCCTCCGCGATGACGCCCCCGAGGTCGTTCTCCAGGTTCGACTGGCTGACGCCGATGGACGGTACGGTCAGCCCGGCGGCGTCCGTCAGCGGCGCGAGCTCCGCGGAGGTGTACCCGTAGAAGTTGCCGACGCGTCCGGACGGCTCCATGTTCTGGAAGCCGCACTCGGCGAGAGCCGCGAGGGTCCCCTCCGCGTCCGTCGGCATCGTGGCGCGCACGGTGAAGCCCACCAGGCCGATCCTGCTGAGATCCACCGAGCGGGTCCCCGTCACCGGGTGGGGGGAGCCGACCTCGGAGACGGCGGCGGCCTCGGCGATGCCTGCGCGCTCGGCGTCCGTGAGCACACCGGCCCGCTCCAGGCGGCTCGCGATCCGGACGACGGTGTTCGTGAACTCGCCGTGGGTCGAGAAGGGCGCGTCGGCCATGATCTCGTCCATGACGGTGCAGCCGTCGCCGGTGTCATAGTTCGGTACTTCTGAGGCGGCCTCGCCGGCCCCGAAGAAGACCGATGAGCTCGCCGAGTAGCCGTAGGCGCACGCGTCGGCGGCCGCGGCCCCGTCGGTGGCCGGCGCGGCGCTGGCGCCCGAGGCGATCAGAGGAAGGGCGAGTACGCCGCTGACTGCCGCGACGAGCCACGTGCGGGCCCGGGACGAGCTTCGTCCGGGGGTTGAGATACGGTCCATCAGCCTGCCTCTCCGTTGAGGTTTGCCTGTCCGTGAGACGAAGAGCACTGATGTGCCCTTTGTTTCGTGCCAGACGTTATGTCCCTGGCACAGCCACGACAACCAGTTGCCATTTGTTGCCCCGGCCGCGGTCGCGGCTCGCGAGAACGGGGCTGTGCCCCGGACCGGGCAGGTCCGGAGCACAGCCCCGTTCTCAGGGCCGGCGTGGCGTCACAGCGCCTCGGGGCCGCCCTCCAGCAGCGCCTTGAACCCGTCCTCGTCGAGGGTGGGAATCTCGAGCGCCTCAGCCTTGGCCGCCTTGGTGCCCGCGTTCTCCCCCAGCACCACGTAGTCCGTCTTCTTCGAGACGGATCCGGAGGCCTTGCCGCCCGCTGCGATGATCGCCTCCTTGGCACCATCGCGCGTGAAGTCCTCCAGCGAACCGGTCACCACGACGGTCAGGCCCGCGAGCGGACCGGTGGGCTCGGTATCGGCCTCCGCCATCGCGGCGGGGCCCGGGTGGCCCGGCGTGGCGAGCTCGACCCCCGCGGCACGCCACGCCGTGAGGATGTCCTGGTGCCAGTCCACGACCAGCCAGGCCTTGATCTCGGCGGCGATCACCGGCCCCACCCCGTCGACCGCTGCCAGCTCGGCCTCTGACGCCGCCTCGATAGCCTCCACGGAGCCGAACCAGCCCGCGAGCGCCCGCGCCGCCACCGGCCCGACGTGCCGGATGTTCAGGGAGACGAGCTTGCGCCACAGCTCCTTCGTCTTGGCGCGCTCGAGCTCGTCGAGGAGCTTGGTCGCGTTCGCCGACGGCGCCCACTCGGGCAGGGTCTCACCCGACTCCTCGGCCGCGACACGCTGCGCCTTGGCGTGGGACAGCCGGCGGCGGAACGGGGTGCGACGGCGCACCACGCCGTCGTCGTCCGTCTTGGGCAGGCCGGTCTCGGCGTCCCGCACCACCGCTTCGATCGGGAGCAGCTCGTCGAGTGTGAGCGAGAAGAGCTGGGCCTCGGTGACCAGTGGCGGGGTGTCCGGCACGTCGGGCTGGGTGAGCGCGGCGGCGGTGACCTCGCCGAGGGCCTCGATGTCGAGCCCACCGCGCGAGCCGATGTGCTCGACCCGCCCGCGCACCTGCGCGGGGCAGGACTCCGCGTTCGGGCAGCGCAGGTCGACGTCGGCCTCCTTCATGGCGCGCAGGGGCGTACCGCACTCGGGGCACTCCGTGGGCATGACGAAGTCCTCGCGCGGGTAGCCGTCGTCGGCCAGGGCGGCGACCGGCCCGAGGATCTCCGGGATGACGTCGCCCGCCTTGCGCAGCACCACGACGTCGCCGATGCGCACGCCCTTGGCCCGCACCACGTCCTGGTTGTGCAGGGTCGCCTGACGCACGGTGGAGCCGGCGACCTTCACCGGCTCCATCACGGCGTACGGGGTGGCCCTGCCGGTGCGGCCCACGCCGACCTGGATGGCCAGCAGCCGCGTGTTGACCTCCTCCGGCGGGTACTTGAAGGCGATGGCCCAGCGGGGCGCACGGCTGGTCGACCCCAGCCGGCGCTGCCGGGCCAGGGCGTCGACCTTGAGAACTATCCCGTCGAGCTCGTGCTCGATGTCGTGCCGGTGCTCGCGGAAGTGCTCGATCATCTCGAGCGCGCCGTCCAGGCCGTCGACGACCCGGTTGTGCGGGGAGACGGGAATGCCCCACTGCTCGAACAGCGCGTACGCGTCGGACTGCCGCTCCAGCTCCTCGTGCTTCCCGGCCTGCCACTGCAGGGCCCCCACGCCGTGCGCGTACATGCGTAGGCCCTCCACGCGGGCGAGACCCGCCTCCAGCTCGAGACCGTCCTTGTTCTCCAGCAGCTGCCGCAGGCCACCCGCTGCGGCGTTCCGCGGGTTGGCGAACTGCGGGAACCTGCGCAGGGCGGCGATGCGCGCTCGTTCCACGTCGAACTGCTTGCCACCGGCGTGCCGTCCGGCACGTTCCCGTGCGTCCTCGACGGCCCGCTCGCGAAGCTGGGCCTGCAGCTCGTTGAGCCGCGCGAAGGTGGCGACCGGGATGAACACCTCGCCGCGCACCTCGACCACGTCAGGGTGGTCCTCGCCGGTGAGCTTCTGGGGGATCTCCGCGATACGCAGCACGTTCCGGGTCACGTCCTCGCCGACGCGCCCGTCGCCGCGCGTGACACCCCGCACCAGGCGGCCGTTCTCGTACACGAGGGAGATCGCCAGGCCGTCGATCTTGACCTCGCACAGCAGGCCGGGGCGGTCGGTGCCGAGGTCGCGGTTGACCTTCTCGGCCCACACCGCGAGCTCGTCGGTGCTGAAGGCGTTGTCGAGCGACAGCATGCGTTCGATGTGCTCGACCGTGACGAACCCGGCCGCCGCCGCACCGCCGACGCTCTGCGTGGGCGACTCCGGCGTCGCCAGCCCGGGGTGGGCGGCCTCGAGCGCCTGCAGCTCACGCATCCGCGCGTCGTACTCGGCGTCGGACGAGACGGGCGCGTCCGCCTCGAAGTAGGCCCGCCGGTCCTCCTCGATCCGGGCCACGAGCTCGGCCCACCGGCGCTGCGCGGTGGCAGCGTCGGTCGTCGTGCCGGTCGTGGTGTCGGCGGGTTCCGGGATGCCTGTCGTCTCGCTCACAGACACAATCATGGACTGAACCACTGACATCCGGACGGCGAGGCACTGGAGCCCGTAACGAAAGGTCAGCCGACCTGGGCATTCGCCCCGATCCGCCCCTATCGCACACGGCCGACGTCCGGCTACCATTCGAGAAAAATGCCAGGAATCTACTGAAAGCAGGGGCCCCTTGAAGATCGCCGTCGTCGGTGCCGGTTTCGCAGGACTGGCCACCGCGAAGATTCTCCGCGAGTTCGAGCACGACGTCACCGTGTTCGAGAAGGCCCCGGACGTCGGTGGCGTGTGGAGCGCCACCCGCCGGTACACAGGCCTGCGGACGCAGAACAACAAGGACTCGTACGCCTTCTCCGACCTGCCGATGCCGCGGGACTACCCCGAGTGGCCGACCGGCGAGCAGGTCCAGGCCTACCTCGAGCGGTACGTCGCGAAGTTCGGGCTGCGCCCGCACCTGCGGCTCGCCACCGAGGTCGTCCGGGCCGAGCCGACCGACGCGGAGGACGGCTGGATGGTCACGGCCCGTCGCATCGGCGCCCCGGTCTCCGCGCCCGAGAAGTTCGATCACCTCGTGGTCGCCAACGGGATCTTCTCCGACCCGGTCTTCCCGCAGTACGAGGGCTACGCCGACCTCGTCCGCGCCGGCGGCAAGCTCGTCGCCTCCAGCCAGCTCAACACGCTCGACGACACCCGCGGCAAGAACGTCGTGGTGGTCGGGTACGGCAAGTCGGCGTGCGACGTCGCCGCCGAGATCGCCCCCGTGGCCGAGTCCACGACCGTGGTGGCCCGACGCCTCCTGTGGAAGATGCCCAAGCGCATCGCCAGCACGCTCAACATGAAGTACCTGCTGCTGTCCCGCCTCGGCGAGGCGCTGTTCCGCTACCAGGAGCTCGACAACGGGATGGAGCGGTTCCTGCACGGCCCGGGGGACAAGGTGCGCGCCGGCATGCTGTCGAGCATCGGGTCCGTCGCGACCTGGCAGTTCAAGCTCAAGAAGCTCGGACTCGTCCCCAGGGGCGAGTTCGCCGACATCGCCAACAGCACGGTGTCGCTGTCGACGGACGGGTTCTACGAGCAGGTCGCCAGCGGAGCGATCAAGGTGCACCGGGACACCGAGATCGAGCGGTTCGAGACCGAGGGCGGCCACCCGGTGGCAGTCCTCAGCGACGGCGGCCGGATCCCGGCCGACCTCGTCGTCTGCGGCACCGGGTTCCACCAGCGCGTGCCGTTCCTCGACGACACCGTGTCCGCACGTCTGCTCGACGACAACGGCAACTACCAGCTCTACCGTCAGATCCTGCCCGAGGGCGTGCCGAACCTGACCTTCGCGGGCTACAACTCCTCGCTGTTCTCTCCCCTGTCCGCCGAGGCGGGCGCCATCTGGATCGCCGCGTACCTGGCCGGAACCGTCGACCTGCCCCCGCTCGAGGAGCGGCGCAAGCAGGTGGCCGGGCGGGTCGCGTGGATGGAGAAGCGCACGGGTGGCAAGCACGCCCGGGGCACCAACGTCATCCCCTTCTCGATGCACCAGATCGACGAGACGCTCGACGAGGCCGGCGTGAACATCGGCTCGGGCGTCCGCACGATGCAGTGGCTCCTGCCGATCGAGCCGTCCGTCTACAAGAACGTGGTGCCGCGGCTCAAGGAGCGGATCGCTCAGCGGGCGCCCAAGGATCGCGTCGGCAGCGGTTCCTGACGCGGTCGCTCCGCCGAGGTAGAACTGTGGCGAAGTAGAACGGGGGCCGGACCGCTGATCAGCGGTCCGG